>CANPBV010000001.1 GCA_947572405.1 uncultured Mycoplasmatota bacterium
AAATGTCGCTTATTCTGAATATCTCAATCAGTCATAAAGTTGAACACAACTTATGAGAAAAATACCAAAGATAAAAAAATGGGGGGATAAAAAAATTGAAATTAAAAGATATAAAAGTTGGTGATTATTTATTACCAAACTTAACTATAGAAAAACAATGAAGGAATTAACAGGTATGGTTATTTAAGATTGCACTATTTAAAAGGAAACAATAAACCTCTTTATACAACACTTCTAATGAAAAATGAACTAACAAATCATCTTGTTTTAATTAGTATTGAAGCAGAAAATAGATTTAATACTCTAATGGAACAATATAAAAATTCTAATAAATTACTATCTAAAAAAGTAAAACAGATAACCAACTTCAATGGGCAAAACGCATCAATAACTATAAAAATATTGCTGAGGAAATTATCTTAAAGGAAATAGTTTATGTATGAAAATAAGGACTGCAAAACAAGCAGTCCTTTAAAATTTAACCATAATTCTTGATTTTTCATATTTAACAAATTTTTATTATTTTCATTAAATTCCGATATGATGAAAGACATATTAAAAATTGTATTACTTGCTTTATCCAGCCAATTTCAGGGATTGCTTATTATCTCTTCTAATCCTCCTTATTATGTCTAAAAATATTAATAAGAAAAAAATTAGAAGATTCATCCTCTAATCTAAATTGAAACGCTTTTCTACTTTTCAGAAATCCATTTCTTTAGACATTTTATCTAAAGTTGTGATTTCTTTCTTTTGATCAATAATTCTAAATTCATATCCACAAATATTCGCAATCTTTACAATTGTATCAAAATCAGGTTGACTGTTTTCCCTTTCATAGCTTGAAATTGTCGTATCTGCCAAATTTAACTTTTTCCCTAAATCTTTTTGAGATAACCCTGCACTCAACCTCATATTTTTTAATATACTACCTATCATATGGTCTCACCAATAGTATTATGCCAAATTAAAAAAATTTTATCACAAAATCGCAAGAAACTTATAATAATATATTTACTAAATATCATTATTTTATAAACTTTAAATAATTCATTTATTTCTATAAGGGCTAACACTACTTTTTAAGGTTAATAAATTATAATAAACTTTTATTTCTTATAATACTTGCAATATTTATAATTAAATTATTTACCATTATCCATATAATGTAAGATATAATATGTAAAAATTATTACTAATTTACTACTTTTGAAAGTGAATATATAAGAGGTTATACAAAAAACATTAAATTGCCAATAACAATTCCATTATTAAAATTTATACAAGATAGCTTTTCCTTCATTAAAAATTCACATAAAAAAACCATGAATTTTTTCTGCTTTTCAAAAATCTTTTTCCTTTGACATTTTATCTAAAGTTGTGATTTCTTTCTTTTGATCAATAATTCTAAATTCATATCCACAAATATTCGCAATCTTTACAATTGTATCAAAATCAGGTTGACTGTTTTCCCTTTCATAGCTTGAAATTGTCGTATCTGCCAAATTTAACTTTTTCCCTAAATCTTTTTGAGATAACCCTGCACTCAACCTCATATTTTTTAATATACTACCTATCATATGGTCTCACCAATAGTATTATGCCAAATTAAAAAAATTTTATCACAAAATCGAAAGAAGCTTGCAATAATATGATGACAGTGATATAATCTTTTTAGATGAATGGAGGTCTTAACTATCAATAATAATTCTATTATTAAACTTTATTTAAAACATCTTATCATTCCATTAGAAGCACTCACTAAAAGTCCTGACTTTCTTATAAATTGTCCTAAAGAAAAACAGCACGCAATTAATCAATTATTATTAACTTATTACCAAGAATTAGAATTGCTGATGAAAGATAAAAATAGAAATTCTAAAATCCTCTAATCCTACATATAGTTTATTGTAGAAAGAGAGGAATCAATTTATATGGAAACATTAAAAGTTTCATCGAAATCAAATCCAAATAGTGTTGCAGGAGCACTCGCAAACGTATTTAGAGAAAAAGGCAGTGTAGAAATTCAAGCGATTGGTGCTGGTGCTTTAAATCAAGCAATCAAAGCAATTGCGATTGCCAGAGGGTTCGTAGCACCCAGTGGGAAAAACCTTATCTGTATTCCAGCTTTTACAGATATCGTAATTGATGGAGATGAAAGGACTGCAATTAAGCTAATTGTAGAAGCAAGATAAAAGAAGGAAACTTCTTTTTTTAATGATAAAATTCTACCTTTTTATATTTATTTAGCATCCACAATATTCCATATAAAATAATAATATATATAAGATTACTAACCACTGAATAAAAAACAGAATTTAGAAAAAATGACAAGGAAAATGTAATTCTTCTGGATAACAAAAATAACACAAAATTAAAAATTTGATAAATCGTAATCATAATAAAATTCAGAAGCAACAATGTCCAAAAGTTTTTGTCAAAAAAATGATATAACAGAGAAACCATATACCCCAATATACAAAATAAAAAACCATGAACAAAAATCATATTTGTATAAGCAATGTCATATAAAATCCCCATTATAAGACAAGTTCCCAAAAAAGAATTATCATACTTTCTAAAATAGGGATAAATAAGAATCAAAGAAACCAAAGTAAAAAGCGGGAAAAATAGAGGTGTCTTAAAAAGCACTGAACATAAACCTTCTAAATAAAAAGAAGCAACCACTAAAAAATATATCATGATTCTAAATCTCCTCGTTTTAAAATAGTTACATAACTTAAAGCTTCAAAATTAACTTTTGACTCTACCTCTACTACCCTAGCCAAATCAAAATTATCACTTGTTACTCCCTTTACATATCCAATAATAATTCCAGCGGGGATATTTTCTCCTAATCCAGATGTTGTAACCAAAGAACCCATTGGAATCTCTGTATTCTCCGCAATACCTTCTACTTTAAGAGTCTTACTATTCTGATTATATCCAGATAATAAACCGTATATATGGTGTTCTCCCACTTCTATTTTTACAGATATTGGTTTTGGAAACTCTTCCATCGTAAGGAGTTTTACAGAACTGCTAAAATTACTAACACTACTAGTTAACCCTACCAATCCCTCATTCACAACAACTGGTAAATCATTTTGGATCCCACTTTTTTCCCCTTTATCAAGCGTAATTATTTGATACCAATAACTAGCATTTCGATTAATTACAGTTGCGTTTAAATAGCTCTGGTCTGACAAAACAGTATTTAAATCTAATACCTTCTTTAACTCTTTTAATTGATGTTCCAATTCCTGATTCTTTGCTTCTAAATTTTTATAAGAGGAGGCTTCTTCCTTTAATTTTTTTAATTCCTGATCAGATATTTTATCCCCGGCTAAATGGAAGGGCTTTAAAATAACCTTTTGAACAAAAAGGACACTATCTTTTAACCACATTTCCACAGTGGTTAACCTTCCTCTTCTATTTAATATCAACACACTTCCGATAAAAGAAACTACTACAACTAAAATAACAATACTGATTCTTTTATATTTTTTTCGTTTCCTTTTCTTATACATATTGTTTCCTTTCTATAACCTATCATCTTCAAAAAAGCTATAATAACTATCACGCCCAATAATCACATGGTCCAAAATAGGAATTCCCAATAATAATCCAATTTCTTTTAAACGATTTGTTAAATGAATATCTTCTCTACTTGGTGTCACCACTCCTGATGGGTGATTATGGACACAAATAATTCCAGAAGCATCTACCAAATAAGCCTCTTTAAAAATTTCCCTTGGATGAACCAAACTTTGATTTAATGTTCCAACAAATAATAGGCTTTCTTTAATAAAACGTTTTTGACTATCTACATAAATACAATAAAAATGTTCTTGACTGGTCTTAGAAAAATAACTTTTATAATATTCAAAAACCAATTCTGCTTGATTGATACGTTTTTTCTCTAAAATAACAGGCTGATGTAATCGTTCACCTAATTCAATAGCAGCCAAGATAGAACAAGCCTTGCTATCCCCAATTCCCTCTCTATGAATTAGTTGCTCATATGTAATATTCCTGATATCTTGCACATTTTCATAAGACCGTAATAAATCTTGTGCAATATCTTTGACAGATTTCCTTTTTGACCCACTCTTAATAATGAGAGCTAATAATTCCTCATTGCTAAGAACATTCGCTCCATACTTTAATAATCTTTCCCTAGGTCTTTCCTCCTTAGGCAGTTCCTTGATCATCGCGCTCACTATTTACCAACTCCTCATATTTTGCTAGTACTTGCCCACATATAGCACTGTAGCTATTTGCATCTGGCGCTTGCTCTAACATCGTATCATACTGCTCTAAAACAGTTAAAAAAGCCACATTGGAAACGCCAAATTTCTTCACATAAATATTATACCCAGAAGCAATAAAGAAATCCTTAAGTTTCGTAGCATTTTCTTCCTTTAAAGTCATTCCAACATAAACATAATATTTTCCATTATCAATCTGATAAATATAATATGGAATTTTGGCAACATTTTCTTCCATACTTTCTTTGCTAGAATATACCCCTATCTGTAAAAAATAGACCTCTTTTACAACATCCTTTGTTTTTCCTACAACTTGTAAATCCTCCTTATTATATTGCTTCAATAAAAAAGTTCCTAATAAAAAACCAGTTAAAAGCGCTAATAAGACTGGAATAATTACTCTTTTTATCATATCAATCACCATCATAATTTTATCAGATTTTTTGCAAATTTACTGTCGAAAAAAAGATAGAAATGCAAATTCCTATCCTTCCTTTTTCTTAAGTTAATAACATTGGGATTGCTACTCTTTTACTATTTCTTTTATTTTAAAAAGCGCTTCTTCTACCCTAACGTCTATAGAGACTTTTTCTTTTCTAAGTTTCCATTCTATAAAACCCTCTGTCGCCTTCTTTCCAACTGTAATACGAATTGGAATTCCAATCAAATCCATGTCTTTAAACTTAACACCTGGACGTTCATCACGATCATCCAATAAAACATCAATGCCTTCCTTAGAAAACGTTTCATATAAAGTATTTGCAACTTCAACCTGCTTTTCATCTTTGTCATTAATTAAAACAATCGCTACTTGATAAGGTGCAATAGAGATTGGCCATATAATTCCATTTTCATCATTATTTTGCTCTATTGTTGCTGCAAATATTCTACCAAGTCCTATTCCATAACACCCCATCACAACTGGATGTAATTCATTATTATTATCTAAATATTCAAGATGTAAGCTTTCAGAATATTTTGTTCCAAGTTTAAATGTATTTCCAATTTCTATTCCTTTTTTAAAGAGTAATGGCGCTCCACATTTAGGACAAGCATCACCTTCTTTTACATTCTTAATATCGGCTACCATATCATAAGAAAAATCACTCATATTTATATTAATATAATGATAATCTGTTTTATTAGCACCTACTAAGAAATTATGCATGTGTAAAACATCATGGTCTATAATAATTGGAATATTTAATCCAATTGGACCTGCAAACCCGACCTCTGCACCAGTTATTTTTTTAACATCTTCAAAGTCTGCAAGTGTCACTTCGGATACATTTAATAATTTAGAAAGTTTTAACTCATTAATTTCTCTATCGCCTGCTACCATACAAGCATAAAACTTATCACCAGCCTTATAAATCAATGTTTTCACAATTTTATCAACACTGATATTCAAAAAATTAACAAGCTGTTCTACAGTTCCATATCCTTTTGTTTCGATTAATTCTTTTGGAAGTAATGCCTCCTTTGTTTCTTTTTTATTCTCTACACATTCACTCACTTCAATATTGGAAGCATAATCACAAGATGGACATAATACCAAAATATCCTCTCCAATATCTGTAACGGCTTGAAACTCTTCCGAAAGTAACCCTCCCATAGCTCCAGTATCTGCTCTTACAATCTTATAATCAATTCCAATTTCATCAAAAATACGTTTGTAAGCTTCAAACATTTTTTGATAAGAAATATCTAATGTTTCTAAGTCAGTATCGAAACTATAGGCATCCTTCATAAAAAATTCGCGAACTCGAATGAGTCCATATCTTGGCCTGGTCTCATCACGATATTTATTTCCTATTTGATAAATATTAAATGGCATATCTTTATAGGATTTGATTTTCATTTTGGCAGCGTCCACAAAAAGTTCTTCATGGGTTGGGCCCAAAGAATAAGAACGATTATAACGATCCTTTAAAGTAAACATATTACTACCAAAATTATCCCTTCTACCACTTGCAATATAAATTTCTTCTGGAAGCAAAGAAGGCATCAATAATTCTGAAGCACCTGATCCGTTCATATGTTTTCGAATGACTTTCTTTATTTTTTCTAATGTTTGTAACCCAAGTGGCATATACATATAAATTCCATTACTTGTTTTTTTTATCATTCCGCTTTTTACAAGTAATTTTCCGCTGATCGATTCTTCATCTTTAATATCTTCTCTAATGGTATAGAAAAAACTATTTCTTAACTTCATTTTATCACCTCTTCTTCTTTTTTTATAAACAGTTCTGGATGTTTATGCCACTTTTTACTTAACTCATTACTAAATCCAAATGTTGCATTCGGAAATTCTTTTTTTAATATTTTTCCTAATTCGTTGTGTTTCTTGCCAAAATTTCCAAAATTAAATGGATTTTTTTGATCGAAAGAGAATACAATCCAACTTTTTCCCGTTGTAATTCCGTTTTGTTTTATTATTTTTTCATAAATCCATGCGACATTTTTCTTTTCAGCTACTGTCATTCCGCCTGTTTTAGAAATCAAATAATGTTTTGTAATATAAATATTTTTATCATGATAAGAGTATTCATTAGACTCTAGTTCATTCATTATTTTTTCCACGCTTTTTTCATCACCAAGTGTGATATTCTTATTCAAATGATACTTTTCAGGATGAATTACAAATTTAATTTGTTTTGCAATCAGAATCACAAATAAAATGATAACTCCTGTTCCTAGAATTGCCCACATATAAATACCTGTTTTGGAACCACCATATTCATTGAATTGAACAAGCGTAAAATTACTCATCACTTCTTCTCTAGTGGCTTCTTCTTTCATTGAATTCACATATGCTTCCTTAATCACATTATATCCTTTTAATTTTGCTCCTGTATCAAATTTCTCCAATTTTCCTTTCATAACAATATCTTCTGAGTCAGTTGCAAAAAGCTGTTGCGCTTTTGAAGGTGTTATTAAACTAATCATGAAATATCCATTTAAATCAACATCTACAAACCTGGCTACTACCTTTTTATTATGTATATAGTCATAATTGGCATCATAGGCTTTTTTTGTATGAATTTCTACATAAGGATTTTCTTTAAAGCAACGACCTAAGTCCTCTTCATTGTATACTTTACAATACGAGACTAAACTTTGAGGGGTAATATCTCCTATTATCATCAAAGCTATTGTTATTACAATAAAGAATATCCAAACAAAGATAACTTTTATGCTGTGCATTTTAATCATTTTTTTAAGATTTTCCATATGAAACACTCCTCTTAAATCTATTTTATTATACCATGAATATGTATATTTTTTTATACTTTTTATCACAATAATGTTAGAAAGGATGATGAATATGCAAACAGTACCAGTAATGATTTCTACCAAAGATTTAGCATATCTTTCAGATATGTTTGAATGGAACTTTACGGCTTCTAAAGTTGCAAACCATTATAGCAAAGAAGTTCAAAAAGAAGAAATCAAAAGTTTCATCTTAAAAGTCGCAGAAGTTCATAAAGAAAATTGTGAAAAATGTATTCAAATGTTAGGGGGAAATTATGAAAATTGAAAATCCAAAAACTGAAATTCCAGAAAATCAAGAATTAAATGACCGTGATTATTTAAATTCTATTCTAGAATGTTTGAAAAATATGTCCAACAATTTTAGTATTGCATTAAATGAATGTAGCAATGAAACAATGTACAAAGAAGTTTTTAAAATGTTTGAAAGTACAAAAGATTTAGCACGTGAAGCATACAATCTTATGTTTGAAAATGGATGGTATTCTTTAGAACAAGCGGAAGAACAAAAAATAATGAGTAAACAAAATGATTGTACACTCAAAATGAAACAGTTAATGGACTAACTGTTTTTTTGTTTTCTAAAAATAGTAAATCATATACCAAATATTATAGACTTACTTTTCGTCTTTAAAATCCCACCATTTTAAATTTTCGTCTCTAGTTTTCGCAAATTGTACCGAAAGGCGATAAACATATAAAACACATCTATCTAATTCACCACCAAGTCGCTTTTTATCTTCTTCATACATTTGTTCTGGGTTTTTATCTATTAATGCTTCTACATTTGTAATTCCAAGCGCAATAAAGTGTTGTTTTAAGTTTTTTCCAACACCTGGAATTTTAATCAAATCTGTTTTCATATAGAAAAAATAGTACGATGTACTATTTTATAAACCCATAATAATACAAATAATAAAGAATGCTGCTCCTAATCCTGCAGTTAATCTGGTAATAAATAATTCACCACCACGTTCTTTTCTATTCGCGAATAAACTATCATTTCCACCACTAATGACATTGGAAGCACTTTCTGCTTTTCCACTTTGTAAAAGTCCGATGGCAATTAATAAAATTGATACAATAATCAATAAAACCTTCATGAGTTTTCCTCCTTTGATATATTACTACTCTATCATAAAGCGAGCATTTTTTCAAGTCTATTTCCCTTTTTTAGGCATGATTATGTAAGTCGAATGATTATTTAAATTTATATTCGGAATTAATTTTTGATACTCAGATATATTCAGTTCTTTAATTTCCTCATAATCATCACAGTTTACTTTTCCATATTTAATAACATTACTCATAGCTTTTTCATTTAAGCTGTAAATATTATCACTCATAAATAGAAACGAACTAATTACTGTTTTACGTTTCCTATTTAAATCAGTTTCCGATAATTCTAAATTGCTAAGTTCCTGGTTGATTAGGTCTATTACTTTTTCTGGTTCTTCTGTCTCAGCAATGAGCATGATTACAAAATAGTCCTCTGTATCAATATAATCAAACGCAAAATCAGTTGACATTAAACCTTCTTTTTTTAGCTGTTCTTGAAATAAACTCACTGGTCCTAATTTTATATCAAAAAGCATCATCAAATAATGAAGGATTTTTCTTCTAGAAACATTTTTAAAAGAAGCAAGTGGTATTTTATAACCAATTGATAATTTTGGAATGGTAACAGCCATTTTTTTCTTTTCATATCCTTTTTCAACCTCAGTTGGCTCTTTTATTTTTTTCTTTTCCACTGGTTTTGCTTCTACTAACGTTCTTTTACCTTCTACTTCCTTAATTACTTTAATTGCTTCATATGGTTCTACTTTTCCTGTAATAACAACAAACATATTACTAGGATGATAAAATGTATGATAGCATTCATACAAATCCTGCTTGGTAATAGAACGAACACTTTCTACCGTCCCTATAATTGGATATTTAATAGCATCCTCTATAAAAATATTATAAAGCAGTCCCTCATATGCCTTATTATATGGGTTGTCCTCATACATCATAATTTCTTGTTCAATAATCCCTTTTTCTTTTTCTACATTTTCATCTGTAAAGAAAGGTGCTTCTACATATTCCAGTAAATATCTTAAATTCTCCTCTAAAAATTGCGTTCCAGAAAAAAGATAAGTTGTTTTGGTATAATTGGTATTGGCGTTAGCGTCTGCACCTCTTTCACTAAAGAATGCAAAAGGGTCCGTTCCATCTTCTTGTTCAAACATCTTGTGCTCTAAAAAATGAGCAACCCCAAGTGGAACTTTTTTCATTTTTTTATTTCCAAGTGGAACAAATTCATAATCTCTAGAACCATATTTCGTACTATAAGTAACATAAGTATTATTACAGTTCTTTTTTGGAATGATATAAACTTCAAGCCCATTATCCAACTTTTCATAAAACAAATCTAAATCGAGATTACTCATCTTCATTTGCTTCATCTGGTTCCCCTCCTTCCAATAAATAAACGGTATCTGCATGAATTTTTTTCGCTACTGATACAATCATGTCTTTTGTAACCTCATGGATTTTCTTTTTTCGCTCTTCTAACATATCGTATCCTAAATATTCGTGTGATATATAAGTTGAAATAATAGAACTAGGAGAGTCTTCTAACTCATCAAAGGCACTTAAATAAGTGATTTTTGCTTTTTCTATATCAGTTTCTTCAAAATTTCCTTTTTCCATATTGGTAAGTTCCTTTTTGACTAAAGAAACAGCTTTTTTATAAGAAGATGCATCAATTCCGGCTTTGATAATTAATAAATTGCTTGTTGGTTGATATGTAGAATGAATGGAATAACAAAGAGAGTTTAATTCCCGTACATTATGAAATAATTTCGAATCGGTTCCCCCACCTAAAATAAAATTATAAACTTGCATGACATATTTTTTTTCAAATTCTGATAATAAATCTATTTTACAACCAATCAATAAATGACTTTGGTTGATCTCCTTTTTCTCCTTTGTTGTTTTGATAATTCTTCTAGGCTTCACTGGTTGTAAATAATGGCTCATAGAAGGTTTCTTTAATGTATTGATTGGAAAATGATCTAAAAATAATTGTTGAACTTTTTCAGGATCGATATTTCCAATTACAAAAATATCCACTAAATCACTACTTAAAACGCTTTCATAATAAGCATATAAGTTGGTTTCATTGATTTCTTTTAAATCTTCTAAGTAACCAATTGATCGAAATGAAAAAGGCGCACTTTTATCCATTTCCTCTAACAGTCGGTACATAGAATATCTACCATAATTGTCTTCCAATGAATTTAATTGCTCTTCTAATGCTTTTTTGGCAATTTTAAAATTGGATTTTTCAAAGCGCTTTTGTACTACGTTTGGATGAAATAAGAATTCCATTAAAAAGTCTAAAGATTCTTTTAACATTCCTGCTTCTGTATAAGCTTCATTTAAGAAAATACAGTCAAAACTCATAATCATATAATTTCCAGATAAATAAGTGTTTGATTTTACAAATAAATTATACAAATCCTCCGTTTTTATTTCAATTTCTCTTCTACTTGGATATTTAGAAGAAGATTCTAATAGGACATCCGCGAGTAAGTTTCTATATGTAATATCTTTTTTCTCCAGTTTTCTTTTAAAATTAACTTTCACTGTAACGGTTTTAAATTTATCTGTTTTAATTGTGTGTAAATGATATGCAACATTCTCGTATTTATGGTATTCCATTTGATCCACCTCTTTCATAGTATACGTAAAAATGCTTTTTTTATAAGTAAAAAGCTGTTTCTAAAGCGAGTTCTATCATTGTAAAGAAAGCTTTTTGTCGTTCTTCGGATGTAGTTTCTTCCTTTGTTTCAAAGTTGTTAGATACAGTAAGAATACAAGCTGCTTTTTTGTTTAAGTGATTCGCATTATGAAAAAGCGCGAAGCTTTCCATTTCTACTCCAATACAATGATAATTTTGAAACATTTTTTTATAATCTACAATGTCTGAATAGAAAACATCACTACAGTATATGGTCCCAGTAGTAATTGGAATTCCAATTTTAGAAGCAGTCTTTTTTATTTTCTCGTTTAATTCCTGGTTTGGATATAAAGTATCCTCCATTGTCCCATCTTGTACTTTGGCAAAAGTAGAATCTGAATAAGTTTTTTCTGAGAGTACTACATCATACAAGTTTAAATCTTTTGTATAAGCACCAACTGAGCCAATTCGAATAATCACATCAACCTCATAATCATGATATAACTCATAAGAATAAATCCCCATACTAGCGCATCCCATTCCTGAGGCCATTACAGTAATCTCTTTTCCTTTATAAGTTCCTGTAAATCCTAAGATTCCTCTTACACTTGTTACTAATTTAGCGTTTTCTAAATAGGTTTCTGCTATCATTTTTGCCCGTAATGGATCTCCAGGCATGATGACAATTTTCGCGATTTCTCCCTTTTTAGCTTCTATATGTGGCGTCATAATATTCCTCCTCTATTTGTTTTTTTAATTTTTCTTTTTCCTGCTCATTTAGAAATGAGCTTTTTATTGCATTTAAGTTACATGTTTTAATGTCATCTATGGTAAAGTCAAACAATTTCATTAAGTCTTCATATTCCTCTGTTAGTGTAATATTAGAGACAGTTCGATTATCTGTATTGATGGATATAGGGACATTTGAAAACAATTGCTTTATTGGATGTTTTTTCTTTTCTGTTACAATATCTGTATCAACATTACTTTGTGGACAAACTTCTAACAATATTTTATCTTCCTTCAGTGTATTCATAAGTCCTTGATTTTCTATAGTAGCGATTCCGTGCCCTATTCTGACTGCCCCGAAACGAAGCGCTTCCAAAATGCTATGATAACTACTAGCTTCTCCAGCATGAATTGTATAAGGAACTCCTAATTCTCTTGCCTTTTCAAATAATTTTTGAAACAATTGAGTTGGATATTTTGATTCATCCCCTGCTAAATCTAGTGCAACAACTCCATGATTCAAAAATGATTTGGCAACTTCTACTGTCTCAAAATTTTTTTCATTTTCTAAATGATTCCTAAGGCAACATAAAATTAGGTTGCAAGTAATTCCTTCTTCTTCTCGAATTTCTTCTACAATAGCTTCCACAACTTGTTTTTGAGATAATCCTTCTTTTGTATGTAGTGAAGGTGCAAAACGAAGTTCTACATAAATTACATGTTCTTTTTTTAAGTCTTCCAACAATTCTTTAGTAACCCTTTTTAAGTTTTCTTTTGTTTGCATTACTTTGATAGGTAAATCAAATTTCATTAAATAATCGGTTAAAGAATGCGTATTTTTATCACACACCATTTGTAAATATGCTTCTTCATAACTTATATTTAATAGTTCTGCCACTGTAGATATTCTCACACTTCCATCTAAGTGTAAATGAAGTTCTACTTTGGGCAATCGCTTTACTATTGTTTTCATATTTCACCTTCTTATTCATTGTACCATAAGAAATTCAAAAAAAGAAGCAATGTATACTTCCTTTCTAATTCCATTATTGTCATTTCTTTCTTAGTTTTTAAATTTCATATTCATAATATCATTACAAACTAGAAATTGCAAGCGATTTAGAATAAGTTTCAAAGTATTTGACACATATTATTTAGCGTTGTTTTTCATATTGGATACTATAATTTCGACTAATTTGTTATAATCCTCACCTATCGTATTTTTTTGGAAGAGAAAAGCGACCTCATTTCTTTTTGGTTCTACAAAAATGTAATTATGTCTCACTTTTACTTTTTTAATATCTTTCCACAATACTTCTTTTTTAAAGTTTTCAGTACTTTGTGTAATTCCCCTTTTGGTAACACGAAAGTGATAGTTGGCATAATCTTCTTTTCTACCTTTTTGTCTTAATTTTAGTTCAATAAAAGTAAATATAAAATTACATCCCCATAATACGAAACCAAGAACAATGATAAAAAAAATACAAATTGTAAAAAAAAGCCAAAACTTTTTCATCATCATTGGAATATTAATCGCAATATAAAATACAGAAAACAAAATAAAATAAATCCTATTTGTTTTTCTATGACGTTCTTTTAAAAAATACCTTTCATCTGATTCTTTTAATTGATATTCAAAATTCACAAATTCACATTCTTTCTATTTTTAATATTGTATGATTCATTTCAACATCTATTTTATAATTCAAAGTTTTATTTCTAAAATCATCTTCATATTCTGAATTCAACAAATAAGCAATTCCAAAACGCTTTTCTTTCTTTTTTAATTCTGATATTGAAATCCAAAAGGAAGAATTTTCCGCAAATTCTTGGGGATTTCCAGAAAAATCCAGTGCCATAAATACTTGAAAATGATAAATTCTATCGGGATATTCCTCAATTACGGTTCCTATTTTCTCTAACTTTTCTACTTTCATTCCTGTTTCTTCTTTTACTTCTCTGATAGCAGCTTCATACGCTGTTTCTCCTTTTTCAATAACATAACCTATTTATATTATACCATAAAATGAAGTTACTTGCTCTTTTCTCAGAATCAATTTCATCACTATTTTTTATTTTAACGCCATTGCCAATCCCTATTCTGTAAATACTTGAGTTAGATACTTTACATCACCTACTTATATATACTAGAAAAAATATCAAAAGTACTAAAAAAAGAAATAGAGATTTTCTATTTCTTTAACAAAGGTTTCAAAAATTCACCAGTATAACTTTCTTTCACTTTTACTATTTCCTCTGGAGTTCCTGTTGCTACAATGGTTCCTCCTCCATCTCCACCTTCTGGACCTAAGTCAATAATATAATCAGCTACTTTAATCACATCTAAATTGTGCTCAATTACCAAAACAGTATCCCCATTATCAACAATTCTTTGCAAAATAACCAATAGCTTTTTGATATCATCAGCATGTAGTCCAGTTGTTGGCTCATCTAATATAAATAAGCTCTTTCCAGTTGGCTTCTTTTGTAATTCTTTTGCAAGCTTCACTCTTCCTGCTTCTCCCCCTGATAAAGTAGGAGCACTTTGACCTAACTTGATATAAGATAAACCAACATCCATAAGTACTTGTAACTTATTTTTAATCTTTGGAAATGCATCAAAAAATTCTAATGCCTCTTCTACTCTCATTTCTAAAACATCATAGATATTTTTCCCTTTAAACTTAATTTCTAATGTCTCTCTATTATATCTAGTTCCACTACAAACTTCACAAGGAACATAGACATCAGGTAAGAAATGCATCTCTATTTTTTTGACTCCATCTCCAGAGCAGGCTTCACAGCGACCACCTTTTACATTGAAAGAAAATCTACTTTTATCATATCCTCTGATTTTTGCTTCTTTGGTATTCGTAAATACATCTCTAATGTCATCAAATACTCCTGTATAAGTAGCTGGATTACTCCTAGGAGTTCTTCCTATTGGTGTCTGTGAAATGTCAACCACTTTATCAATATACTCTAACCCTTTAATCGCTTTACAAGCACCTACTTTTTCTTTTCCTTTGTAGACTTTATTAAAAACCGCTTTATAAATAATTTCATTCACCAAACTACTTTTTCCAGAACCACTTACTCCAGTAACACAAGTAAACGTACCAAGTGGAACTTTAACATTAACATTTTTTAAGTTATTTTCTTTTGCGCCTTTCACTTCTAAAAATAGTTTATTTCCTTTTCTTCTTTTTTCGGGGACTTCTATTTTTTCCACACCAGATAAATATTTTCCTGTCAAACTATTCTTATTTTTCATGACTTCTTCTGGAGTTCCTTCTGCCACCACAGTTCCACCATGTAATCCTGCTCCTGGACCAATGTCAACCAAATAATCACTTGCTAACATTGTATCTGTATCGTGTTCTACAACAATTAAAGTATTTCCTAAATCTCTCATTTCTTGTAAAGAATGAATCAATTTATTATTGTCTCTTTGATGAAGTCCAATACTAGGTTCATCCAAAACATATAAAACGCCGGTTAACCGAGAACCAATTTGTGTTGCAAGACGAATACGTTGTGCTTCTCCTCCTGACAATGTAGAAGCACTTCTGGCTAGTGTTAAATACGCAAGCCCTACATTTACTAAAAATGTAAGTCTTGAATTAATCTCTTTTATAATCAATCTAGAGATTTCTTCTTGCTCTTTGTTTAATTTTAGTTTACTGAAAAATTCTTGTAAATCACCAATACTCATAAGAGTTAACTCATAAATATTCTTTTTTCCTACTAATACAGACAATACAGAGTCATGTAATCTTGCACCATGACAAGTTGGGCAAGTAAGTTCTGTCATAAATCCTTCAATCCAATCACGAATCCAACCACTTTTTGTTTCCATATATCGTCTTTCTAAATTCGTAATAATGCCTTCAAAATAATCTTTGCTGGTTCTGGTATTCCCAGTTTTTGATACATAGTGAAATTCTAATAAATCTTTAGAACCATACAAAATAATATCTAGTTTCTTTTTATCCATATTTTTAATTGGCATATCCAAATCGATATCATAAAATTTTGCTAATGTCTCTATTTGAGTACTATAAGTACTTTGTTCATCACTCAAGTTTAAGGATACAATCGCTCCTTCATGGATGCTTAAATCTCTATTTGGAATAACCAAATCTTCATCTATTTTTAACTTTACACCTAGACCTTTACAGTCTGGACAAGCTCCATAAGGGGCATTAAAAGAAAACATTCGTGGTTCTAATTCAGGAAGTGAAAAATCACAGTCTGGACAAGCATAAGATTCGCTCATGACAATTTCTTCTCCACCTACTACATCAATCACGCATTTTCCATGTGCTAGCTTTGTTGATAATTCAATTGCTTCATAAAGTCTACTACGAATATCTTCTTTCATAATGAGTCGATCAATAATAATTTCGATATTATGTTTTTTATTTTTTTCTAAATTAATCTCTTCACTTAATTCATACTCTGTATGATCGATTCTGGCACGTACATAACCATCTTTGCGTAAATTTTCTAACAAATCTTTAAATGTTCCTTTTTCACCATGAACAACGGGCGCTAAAACACGAATTTTAGTTCCTATCTCTAATTTCAAAATTTGGTTTGTCATTTCCTCAATACTTTGACTTGTGATAGGACGTTTATGAATAGGACAATAAGGAACACCAATTCTTGCATATAAAAGTCTTAAATAATCATAAATTTCAGTCACTGTTCCTACTGTACTTCTTGGGTTTTTATTGGTTGTTTTTTGATCAATACTAATAGATGGACTAAGTCCTTCAATACTATCTACATCCGGCTTTTCACTCCCACCTAAAAATTGTCTCGCATAAGCACTAAGACTTTCTACATAGCGCCTTTCCCCTTCTGCATAAATAGTATCAAATGCAAGACTACTTTTTCCAGAGCCACTTACTCCAGTCATAACAATAAGCTTATTTTTAGGTAGTTCAATTGACACATTTTTTAAGTTATTTTCTCTTGCTCCTTTTACAATAATCTTATCCATTTTACTCCTTCTTTCTTACTACAGATAGGTTCTATTATAACACAATCTCTAGTTTCTTTCATTTCCAAATGTAGGAAATAATACCATTTACCATGATACCAATAATTTCTTTAGAAGAAAAAACATCAATGGTGATGTCCTCCGGTCATAAAACCAATCAAAAGAATAACAAAGCCACTTACTACACCAAGTATTGTTTCTTTTTTATTTTTGGAGTGAAGTATTTGTTCTAATAGTTCAAATAAAACAATATAAATAATCATTCCAAGTGTAATACTTAGTAAAATTCCTAAAATTATTTCTTCTTTCATGACTCCATTTAAGAAAAACATAATCATTCCACCTAAAAATGTAGATATGGAAATAAGAAAACTAATAATTAGTGTTTTTCGCTTATTTTCACTGCTTTTATAAAAGGTTGAAGCGATGATCATCCCCATTGGAATGTTATGTAAGCCAACTCCAAGTCCCACTAATAAACCTAAATGACTGGACGTGGAAGCGGTACCATAAATTGCCATCCCTTCTATTATATTGTGCAAAACAAGGGCAACGCTAGAGACAATTCCAATATGATATAAATGCTCTATATGTTCTCTTTTGCTATGATGGTGCCCTTCATCTAAAGCATGATGCGGAATAAAATGATCTAAAATTTTCAATAGGACAATTCCAAAGACAATGCAACCTAATAAAATAATGATTCGCCAATTTCCCATCGCTTCTAAGTGTTCATAACTTTCTGGAAAAAGTTCAAAAATAGATAAACTGATCATTACCCCGAATGCTAAAGCAAGAGAAAAAGAGACAAATTTCTCGTTATTTTTTGTAATCAATACAATGATTGTTCCGAGTAATATAAATAAACCAAGAATGAATGTTAATAAAAGCGCGAATAATTCCATAACCATCTTCCTTTAAAAAAAGAGTTTCAAACTCTTTTTCATTATAACACATTTTTCTATTTTCCTAAAATACTTTTTACATATTTTTTAGCGTCTTCATACTTACTACTAAGTCCAGGCTTTACCTCTTCGTAAATTTCTGTCACTTCATCTTTTCCTGCTTCTAAATAAGGTTTCGCACTATCCCAAGCGCTTTCTAATGCAGGAATGATTGCTTCTACATGTGGCCGTAGTGTATCTTCTACTTTACCACTAAATGTTTCTACTTTCTGAAATAAAGTTGTATTCTCTACATAGTTAGAAAGCGTTGTCAATCCGTTTATGATGGCCTCTTTATCAATATCAGGAAGATGACCTTTTATGTTTTCAATGGTTCCCTCAAAGTCAAAATTTTCTATAGTATCTACACCACTTCTAAGTCCTTCAATACAAGAACTTGTTACATAGTTGGCCCTGTAATATTTGGAAATAACTTCTTCTACTTTATCGCCTTCTACTACATAAGTAACATTTGGATAATAAAGCGCGATTTTTTTTTCGGCTTCTTCAGATTTTTTACTACCACAATAATAAATTTGAACCATTGGTTTTTCTCTTAAAGAAGCTTCAAATATCTCTGTGCTATAAGTTTGATCTTGCTTTATTTTTTCTGCTGAAGTATCTTTTTTAGTGGTAACACTTTCTCCACTATAAACCACAACTTGATTATCCCCCTCTAAGGACTCGATATAGGTAACAATCTCCCCCTTTTCTGAATCTGTAGAAGGTGCTGTTACAACAGATTTAGAGATGGAGATTCCACCAATGGTTGCCTCCTCTTCTCTTACTGTAATAATGGGTTCTATTACTTGTTCTGGTACTTGTTCTTTAGATAGGGTACAACCCGATAATAATAATGTTGTAGTCAGTGCAAACATAACTATTCTTTTTTTATTTTTCATAAAATCACTCCCATTTCTAATTGCTTATTATAATCCAAAAACCAGTATTTGTAAAATTTCAATGAAGCTTCTTTTCTCTACATTCAATTCTCCATTCAATAAAGTCCGTAAATAGACGGAAAGCGAATAATGAAACAATCATTAATCCTCCTAACAATATCACCATTCTAAAGTTTAACCAAACAAGGGAATAAAATGTTCGTAAAAAGATACATTGTAACAACATTAAAGTAATCATACTAACAAACAAGGTTCTCTTTAAAAGGTTAAATGGCTTACATAATTGATATAGTAATCGGAAACCAACGAAACCATTCATAAATACACACATGGTAGATACTTGATCATCTGTAAAGGCAAACAGCTTACTCGCTAGCATAATCACTAAAATATTAAATACAATAGTCAGTGCACTAGGAATCGATTTACTAAATACATTTTTTAGAAAATTTCCTTTTATTCGGCTTTTGTTAGGCTGTAAAGCAAGTACAAAGGAAGGAATTCCGATTGTTACGACACTGGTTAGGGTTAATTGAATTGGAATAAATGGATATTGAAGTCCTAAAATAGCAAATACAACAGCTAAAACAGTGGCATATGTTGTTTTTGTTAAGAAAAGAGTTGCAGAACGCTCAATATTATTGACTGTTCTTCTACCTTCTGCAACGACAGCTGGCATTGCATCAAAATTAGAATTTAAAAGAACTAGTTCAGATACATTACGTGCAGCATCTGTTCCACTAGCAATGGCAATACTGCAATCAGCCTCTTTTAAAGCTAATACATCATTTACTCCGTCTCCTGTCATGGCGACAATATGTCCCCTACTTTTTAAAGCCATAATGAGCTCTTTTTTTTGGATTGGAGAAACTCTTCCAAATACAGTATAATTTTCTGCAGCTTGATCAAGTTCTTCCTTTGTTTTGATTTGACTCATATCAATCATTTTATCATAATGTTCAATTCCAGCTCTTTTGGCAATACTAGAAACAGTCACAACATGATCTCCTGAAATCACTTTGATCGATACGTCTTGCTCTTTAAAATATTTTAATGTTTCTTTTGCTTCTTTTCTAATTTTATCCCGAATTAATATAAAAGAGACTAAGTCATATTTTTTTGGAAGTTCTCCAGTCCAAGTATCTGTGTGAATGAGTAATAATACCCGATTCTCTAAAATATATTTTCCAATCTCTTGTTCTATTTCTTCATATCTTTCTTGTAATAAATATTCTGGTGCTCCTAAAAGATAGGTTCCTTGCTTTTCAAATTCTACTCCAGAATATTTTTTTTCAGAAGAAAATGGGATCGTTGTTTTTACTTTCCAATCTGTCTTTGTATGATACTTATTTTTTAAAGCAACAAAAGTGGGATTATGATCATCTAAGGCGTTTGTAATAGAAGATAAAATGTTACTTACTTCTTCTGCTTTTTTATTATCATAAGGAATGGTTGCATACACTTCCATAATTCCTTCTGTAATCGTTCCTGTTTTGTCTAGGCAAAGTGTATCCACGCGTGCTAGAGTTTCAATGCAATATAAGTCTTGTACTAGTACTTTATGTTTTGAAAGCCTTACCGCACTTACCGCTAAAACAGTGCTCGTTAATAATACAAGACCTTCTGGGATCATTCCAAGAATGGCTGCTACTGTATTGACTACAGCATCATTGAATGCATTATTTTCAATTCCAAGCTGTCTTGTAAATAAGATTAGACCAATAGGGATAATTCCAATGGAAACCATTTTTATAATTTTTTTTAAGGATTTCATAAGGATAGAATTTGCTTGTTTCATATAATGGGCTTCCGCCGATATTTTGGCGGTATAATTATCAATTCCCACATGGGTTACTTTTACATAAGCACTACCACTCACAATAAAACTTCCAGAAAGCAGTTCTTCTCCTTCTTTTTTTAAAATAGGGACTGATTCTCCTGTAATAAAAGCTTCATTCACTTCCACAGCCCCTTTTACAATGATAGAATCAGTAACAACTTGATTTCCAAGGGATAAATATAAAATATCATCTAAAACAATTTCTGAGTTTTCCATTTCTTCTAATTTACTATCTCGTAATACTCTTGATTTGGTTGCTGATATGATAGATAGTTTATCAATTGTTCTTTTGGCATTAATCTCTTGAATGATACTGATGATGGTATTGCAAAATACGACTCCTAAAAACATGATGTTTTTATAAGATTTTACAAGAATTAGGGAAAGTGCTAATGCGAAGTTTAAAAAGTTAAATAATGTAAAAATATTTGATTTTATAATTTGTTTCATACTTTTTGTAGGAACTGTTGTATCGTAATTAACGAGATTTTTCTCTTTTCTAATCTCTACTTCTTTTCTAGTTAGACCTGTTAATTTATCCATACTATCCCTCCTTTTTTATTATAGCATTATTATACATTCCTGTACCAAAAAAAGTGTGACAGTTTTGTAAGATGTCAAAAAAAAAGCCCAAATAATCGGTGCTCGCAACGATAAAAACCTGATCTCCCAGGTGGGCATCACAGAATTCATATCAGGATTCTTGTATCAATACAAGCATTCAACAACAATAAATTCATTAGATTCCCAATCGTTATAAATTAGTAGGTTTTTCTAATTAAGCTACCATATCATTTAGGCAATTTCATTATATCATATTTTTTTATGCTTTGTCATCTCATTTTGAATGGAAGTGCGAATTTTTTTACTTTTGACTTATTTTTCACAAGTAAAATTGGAAATCCATTATGCCTATTTCCAAAACAAGCTTTTGGAAAATATCTAATTTTCAAAAATTTTTCTAGAGATATTTGTTCCTTCAACTGTTCTATCAGCATCTCATGATATTCCCTCGTTGTAAGAGATGGATTATTACTATGATTACAACCACATAAAGCAATGCAAAAATCTAAATTTTCTTTTAATGCCCTTTCAACTATCATTTCTGTTGATTCACAAGGAAATAGTCCAACTAATAAACTATTTTTTTCTAATTTTACTTTATCATTAAAATATCCATTTATAAGTTTTGCTTTGGTTGGATATCCTTTCCATACTTTGGAATCATAAACCGTAACGGTTCCGCCTCCTATTTTTAATTGATATTCTCTTAAACTATGCCCTAGTAGCGGAAAAATGCCACTTCCTATTTCTACTACATCTCTTTTTAAATTAAATTCTCTTCTAATTAATTCATACATTTTTTATAAACACTACAACTTGGTTTTATTAATCCTGCTGCTTCATATATTTGCGCTAAAAAGGCATTTGTTAAAGGAAGACCCAATTGATCCATTCCAATGTGCGCATTTAAATAACCAACATCATATCCAAGAGCGTCTTCATAGGTTTCTCCAAATTGAGTTAAAACTCTTGCTATTTTTTCTTTGCTTCTTGTTACATAAGTATACATAAAACCTCCCTTTTATATGGAATCTTATTGTATCACATTTTTTCCATTTGGAGGAATGGGATTTTTAACTTTTTTCATTAAAAATCCCCATAACTCTTTATACTAACTTTTGACTATTTCGAATTAATTCTAATATTCCTTCTTTTCCATTTTGTAATTTTTGAACTGACTTTCCATTTCCTAATGTATAAATTATTTCTGCCAAGAAAGGCATACAGTCTACTCTAGTTATCCACTTTCTTTCCAAATAAACATCTGGAATATAAGTCAAATTAGTTGTGTAAACCCCATCAAACAATTTTTGTTCGTAAGCCTTGTCAAATGCTTCAATCCCATTTGTAAATAAAGCAAACGAAGCAGATAAATAAATTCTCCTAGCTCCCATTTCTTTCATTTTTTTAGCTACATCTATCATTGATTCCCCTGAAGCAATCATATCATCTACAATTAAAACATCTTTGTCAGTTACATCTTTTCCCAAGTAACTGTGTTCTACCACAGGATTTTTTCCATTTTCCACAATGGAATAATCTCTTCTTTTATAAGATACTCCTAAATCACAGCCTAAAAGTTCTGCATAATATCGTGCTCTTTCAACGGCTCCCATATCTGGACTTACAATAAAGATATTTTTTAAATCAATATCCTCTTTTTCTAAAAAAGTTTTTAAAATTGTATGTGTTGGATAAAAATTATCAAAGGGAAGATTTGGAATTGCATTTTGAACCTGCGGATCATGGGCATCAAATGTCACAATTCCATTCACACCCAAAGCTTCTAATTCTTGTAAGGCCAAAGCACAATCTAATGATTCTCTTCCCTTTCTTTTATGTTGCCTTGATTCATACAAAAGAGGCATCACAACATGAATACTAGAAGCATGTCCTTTAATTGCTGAAATCGCTCTTTTGATATCTTGAAAATGTTCATCTGGAGACATAATATGCTCTTGACCATATAAATTATAAGTTATTCCATAATTTCCAACATCAGAAAGAATAAAAACTTCCTTATGTCGAACGGTTTGTCCTAATTCAGCTTTCCCTTCCCCATTCGCAAATCTTGGCTGTTTTAATGGTACAATTAAATCTTCAATTGCGCCATATTGTTCCTGTATTTTTAAAGCAATTTCCTTTCCTCTCTTTTCAAAATTTTTTAAAATTACTAACCGAATATTATTATTCATTTCCAAAACTAACACCCTCTCACTACTTTATTTTTAGTATAGCATGAAAATATAACAAATTCCAGAAAAAAAGTAGAAATTTTATTTTTTCTACTTTTCTAACTTGATGCCTAATTCCTTTAACTGTTTTTCATCGACTATATTTGGGGCTTCACTCATCAAGTCTGAAGCACTTGCTGTTTTAGGAAATGCAATAACATCTCTAATATTTTCGGTTTTAGAAAGTAACATTGTTAGACGGTCTAAACCAAATGCAAGTCCTCCATGCGGAGGCGTTCCATATTGAAATGCATCAATGAAGAAACCAAATTTTTCCTTGGCAGATTCTGGAGTAAATCCTAGTGCTTCAAACATTTTTCTTTGAATTTCAGAATTATGAATACGAATACTTCCCCCTCCTGCTTCATACCCGTTAATGACAATATCATAAGCTTTTGCTTTACACTCTCCAGGGTTTGTCATTAATCGATCTACATCGCTATCATGGGGTGCTGTAAAAGGGTGATGGCAAGCCATATATCTATTTTCTTCTTCACTATATTCAAAAACTGGAAAATTCACAACCCAAAGAAGTTTATACTGATCAGGATCAATGAGACCTAATTCCTTTCCAAGCTTTACACGTAGGGCTCCTAAACTATTTTTTACAATATTTTTCTTATCTGCAACGATCAATACCAAATCATTATTTTCTAATTCTAGCTTTTGTTTTATATCAACCAATTCTTCTGTTGAAAGAACTTTGATGATACTACCAGAAAGTTCATTATCAATAAATTTCAAATAAGCAAGTCCTGTTGCCCCGTATGTTTTCACGAACTCTGTTAAAATATCCAAATTTTTTCTAGAGTATTTATCAGCTACATTTTTAGCAACAACTGCATTGATAATTCCTCCTTCTTCAATTACAGATTTAAAAACACCAAATTCTGTCTTCTGAAATATAGAAGTAATATTTTCTAATTTCATATCAAATCGTAAATCTGGTTTATCACTTCCATACTTGTCAATTGCTTCATCATATTCCATTTTTAAAAGTGGTAATTCAATTTCAATTCCTTTTACTTTCTGAAACATATAAGCAATAAGGCGTTCGGCTAAATCCATGACATCATTTTGATCTACAAAACTCATTTCCAAATCGATTTGCGTAAATTCAGGTTGCCTATCTGCCCTTAAATCTTCATCCCTAAAACATTTTGCAATTTGAAAGTATCGTTCTATTCCACCAACCATTAACAATTGTTTAAATAATTGTGGTGATTGCGGAAGAGCATAAAATTTTCCGTTATTCACTCTAGAAGGCACCAAATAGTCTCTTGCACCTTCTGGAGTCGATTTACAAAGAACTGGTGTTTCTACTTCTACAAAATCTTCTTTATCTAAAAATTCTCTGGTTGCTGCCATAATTTTATGACGCATGATCAGTTTTTCTTTTATCGCATTTCTTCTTAAATCCAGATATCGATATTTCAATCTTGTATCTTCTAAAGCGGTTGTGGTATCACTAATCTCAAATGGTAAGTCACTAGCAACATTTAAAATTTCAATTTCAGTAACTTCTAATTCAATATCACCAGTATCCATATTCGGATTTTTACTCTCACGTTCTGTTATTGTACCAGTAAGTGCTACAACATATTCGCTTTTTAAGGTCTCTGCTATTTTATAGCAGTCCTGCTCTGGCCTTACCAATGCCTGGATGACACCACTACGATCTCTTAAATCCAGGAATAATAATCCGCCTAAATTTCTTTTCTTGTTAATCCAACCATGTAAAGTGACTGTTTTTCCTACATCTTTCAATCTAAATTCATTGTTCTTATATTGTTTCATAATAAGCATCATTCCCTTCACTTCATTCAAGATACATATAGAAATAAAAGCCTCGAATTAAATTTATTTTATAAAACACCTTTTTATTTAGCAATATTATTTTAACATTTTTTTAGTTTACGAGCAAGCCCATTATGCTTTTCATATACAGATTGTAACAAACTATATATTTTTAATGAACCCTTTTAGTCAATCTAATCTTTTAACATAACGCTTTCATTAATCACCATTGTACTATAAAGAAATAAAACATCTTGGTCTTCAAATGTAATGACTTCATTTAATTTAGAAGCCCCCATATATCGTAAATCAATCAGTGTAATTTTAGAATAACTCTCTATTAATAATGGTGTTAAACTACTAGCAAATGAGTCTCTAAAAATAACCAATTCTTTTCCTGATTTATTTTCTTTATTTTGAATTGTTATAAAAGGTGTGGAACCTGACAAAAAGACATTATAGGAATCCATTTTTCCAAGTTCTTTTAAATGATATACTCCATGAAAAGAAGAATCCGATTTATTTTCTACATAGGCATGTTCTATCGCTTTATTTGTCAAAAAGGTTAATTTTTCTCCCTTTCCTCCAATCGCTGCTTGTCCATAATATACACCATAAAAAGGTTTATAATCTTGAAATTCATATTGATGATTTGAAGCATTTCCTATCATTTTTTCTTCTAATCTACGTGCCACTGGAATGATTTTTTCTTGTCTCCAATGGGTATCTGTATCATAATAATGCTCTAAAGAAAGTAAGTCACGTACTTCTATATAAGAAAGTTCTTTGGTATTCTCTTTTATCAGTTTATATAATTTATCATAATCCATTTTAAGATGTTCATCTTCTAAGTAATAGTTTTTATCTGGAATTACCATATAATAAACATTCATTCCCTGTAAATATTTATCGTAAATCTGATTTACTTTCTTTGTAAAAAGCTCTACATTCGTCTCTTTTAATGGGTATTCTATTTTAAATATCTTATTATTTTTGATATAAATCCCATTATTGTCTAGTTTTTGAAACATGGAATATTCTACATTGGCTTTCAAACCTCTAAAATTATTTCGAAATGGAAATTGGTCTAATGTATACGTTTCAAATTCTTTGATTGCACTTCCATCTAATACCTTAGAAATTGTTATCTCAGGAAACTGTTTTAGATGCCTTCGTTCTTCAAATGATAATTCTTCATCTTTCATTATAAAATTGAAAAGAAAGAATCCATAAATGATACTTAAAAATAAAACAATTGTTACTTTTTCTTTCATATTATCACCTAAAATCTAAAATACAAAAATGGGTTAAAAGAACTATCAATTAAAAAGGCTGTCACAATGAGTAAAAGTGCAACATAATAAAATGGTTCTATTCCATTTAAAAATAGATTGAATCCTTTCTTTTGTTTTAACTTATGAAACATATTTGTAAATATTGGAGTAGAAGCAATAAGTGCAATTACCAAAACTACGATATAGCTTCTTATATAATAACTCGTTTCTACTGTTAAAAGTGGTAATCCTCCAAGTCCAAACATGTTTTTAAAAAATAATATTCCATCATTGATTGAACTTATATTAAAAATAACAAAACTAATGAGTACTAAAAGTACTGTATAAAAATGTCTAAATATTCTATGTTTTTCTAGAAATTTTCCATATATTTTCTTTTCTAAGACTAGAATGAGCGCAAAATAAATTCCCCATATAATAAAGTTCCAAGCAGCGCCATGCCAAAATCCAGTTAAAAACCAAACAACAAGAATATTGCGAATCCATTTTAATTCAGAAACACGGTTCCCACCTAATGGTATATAAACATAATCACGAAGCCAACTGGATAAAGAAATATGCCAACGCCTCCAAAAATCTGTTATGGATTTGGCGATCAAAGGATAATTAAAATTTTCTAAAAAATGAAATCCAAACATATTTCCTAACCCAATTGCCATATCACTGTATCCAGAAAAATCAAAATAAATTTGTAAGGTATAAGAAAGCGCAATTACCCAAAAACCAATGATACTAGCTTCATTTGCTTCTAGTAGAATAACACTAAGTTCTCCTATGACATTGGCTAATAATACTTTTTTTGAAAGGCCAATTATAAATCTTCTAATGCCTGTTTCAAAACCGGTCATGGTATGTTTTCTAGATTTTAATTCTTCTGCTACATCTTTATATCGAACAATTGGACCTGCTACTAGTTGCGGAAACAAACATACATAAGTCGCAAAATCTAAAAAATTCCTATTTGCTTTCACCGTTCCTCTATAAACATCCACCACATAACTTAATGTTTGAAAAGTAAAAAAACTAATTCCAATTGGCATTACTACTTTTAATAAACCAAATTCTGTTTGAAATATTGTATTCATATTATCAATAAAAAAGTCTGTATATTTAAAATAACCTAATAATCCTAAATTGATAGCTATTGTTACGACTAGAATAACTTTCTTATGATTGCTTTTTTCTACCACAATTCCTAATAGATAATTCATAAAACAAGAAAGCAACAAAATCCATATATGTAATTGTTCGCCATAAAAGTAAAAGAACAAACTAGAGATTAGTAATACTATATTTTTCCATCTATTTGGAACTAAAAAATAACAAAATAATAAAAGTGGTAAAAAGTAATATAAAAATGAAATACTTGAAAATAACATAATATACCCCTTATCTAAAAAACCTTCTTTTTAGAAGGCTTATTTTCCTAGTGCTTTAAAACTTTCACTTAATTTTTTTGCGTAATCATTATTCATAATTAAAACAATGACATCTCCAATATTATCAACGATAACATTTTCCTCTTCTACACCAACACAAATCCATTTTCTTGGATCCACTTTTTCCTTAATATCTTTTTTGGCTTGCTCTATATCTGCTCCTTTGTTCATACGAACTAATACTACTGAATGCGCTGTTGAACCAACCATAGATTCAGAGGCTAACGCTTCTTTGTAATCTAATTTGTCTACCCCTAAATAATAAGATAAAGTTTCTCCAGTCACTTCTTTATCTTCTAAAAACATAAAGTCTTCTTCTTCATTAATGCCAGCACCTTTATATAATTTTCTCATTAATTCTGGCAATGTGCCCTCTAAATTCTTTTCCTTTTTTTCGCCACATCCAGTAATAGATAACATCATAACAAATGCCATCATCACTACTACAATTTTAGATAATTTTTTCATATTTTCCTCCCAATATTTTATCTTTCTATTTTTTGATACAAGAAGTAAGAGTTTTCACATTTGACAATAATCGTATCTTTTTGTTCCCCCTGATAAATTATAAATTTCTTATTGTTATCATATACTGTATCTAAATATTTCATCCCCTCTTTATTTTTTACCCCTTTTACTTTTTCATAACAGATATTTTGATAACAAAGATCATTTGTTTCTTCCATTGCTGTTCTTGGCCCTATAGAAGTTGGATTAATTCCCATATCTTCTTTTTCAAAACCATTTACAATTAAGAAACAGAAAACAAAACAAAGCGATACCATTCCTAACTTCCAAACATAATTTATAGAAAATTTTGTTTTTCTTTTTCTTGAAAGAATATTTTCTAACATCTTATCTTTTTTATTCTTACTAGGTTCCACCTTATTTAAAGCTTGAATAAATGTTTTATTCTTCATTTTTTTCCCCCTCTAAGAGTTCACGCAAGTAACTTCTCCCCCTATGTAGATAAGATCTTACAGTTGCTTCGTTCATATGTAGAATAGTAGCTATCTCGTTTGTATGATATCCCTCATAATAATAACAATACAGAACTGTTTTATATTTTTGGGGAAGATGTAATAAAGTTTCCAAGGTTTCATCCTTTTTTTCCCAAGTTGCGATATCCAATTCTTTAAACATAACCTTTTGTTTCCACCAATGTTTCAGATTATTTTTACACATATTGCTAGCGGTTACAATCAGCCAAGCTTTTCTATGATTTTCATCTTTAAATATAGGCTCCGACGTAAATAATTTCACAAAAACATTTTGAACAATATCTTCTGTATCAGAGTGGTTTTTAAAATATAGAAAACAAATTCGATAAACCATATCTACATATTTTTGGTAAATTTTAATAAACTCTTCTTCTCTTTGTACCAAAGAGGCATGCATACATTCACTCCTCTCATATATAAAACAATTGAATATTCAAAAATGTTGCACGAAAAAGAAAAAAATTATTTAATTTTCATCTAATACACTTTCATAAATTTCAATTAGTTTTTTTCCGATTAATTTTAGGTCCCTTTCTTTTGCTACTTCGTATCCTGCTTCTACCAAAGATGGCAGTTTTCCTTCTAATATTCCTTTTATTTTCTCTTCAAATTCATCAATATCTTTTGCTTTATAAACATTTTTGCCATCTTCCAACCATTCTGAGAATACTGGAATATCCCTGATTAAAGATGGAATCTTGGCTGCGCATGCTTCAATAATAGGAATTCCCTCTGTTTCTTCTAAGGTTGGAAACAAATATAAATTAGCCCCTGATAAGGCATCTCTTATCATAGTAGATTCTACATATCCCGCGAAGTGCAAATTCGGTAATTCTGTATTCACCGCTTCTCTAATTTTTAATGGACTTGCAGATAATGGACTATATCCAAACCAAATAAATTTATATTCTGGAAGCCGTTTCGCTAATTCTACAAAGTCCAAAATCCCTTTTCGTTCTATATATAGTCCAATACCAACAATCACTTTTTCATGTTCTTGGTATCCATAAAATTCTCTAAAGGCTTGTCCTTTTTTTGAATTATGTTCAAAAAAACTAACATCAATGCCATTTGATAAAGCAACAATTGGCGCTTCTATCGTTCCATAACTTTCTAATAATCTTTTAGAATAAGGAGTTGGAGTAATAATTTTATCTCCTAAATTATAACATTTGGTAATCCACCATTTAAAAATTGGAGCCATTTGATTCGAAAAAATAAATGAATTTTTAAAATCCTCTTCGGTTGAATGGGCATGATAAATCACTTTTTTTCCCGCATCTTTTGCTTTTTTAGCGAGTGCAAAAGAATTTGGACCATAGAAATTAATATGTACAATATCATAAGTATCATTTGGATCGGTTGTATGGTCAATATGGTTTTCTTCTAAAGCTTTTAGTTGATGCTTAATCGCTTTTCCTAATCCAGATTTTTCTATTTGTTTTAATCCCTCTGTATACAGTAATACTTTCATAGAGACCTCCCTTTTATCTAATATAAGGATAACACAAACTTGTTATCGTTGCAAGAAACTTATCGGTTCTTCATTTCTTCTTTTAAAACCTCTAATTGTTTTTTAAATGCCGATGGAAGTGCATAATTGTCTAATAAGGTGGTTATACAAATCCATTCATTTTCATCTTCTATTTCTTCTACATATACTATGTAATTTGTCATTTGCCATATTTTATGAGTAAAAATATGCTTTGATGATTCTACTTCTAAGATTCTCAAAATAGAATATTCCTGTTTTTTCAAATATTCTAATGCTTCTTTCAAATTGAATTTTTGTTTCACATTTGGAAATTCATACATGGAAGCGAGTAATCCTCTACCTGGCCTTTTATGAATCGCTACTTTGTTATAATTTAACAAAATAAAAACGGTATATTCTTCTTCTACTTTTTCCTTTTTAGAGTCTTTGATGGGTAGTTCTAACATTGTTCCAGTTTTAAAAGATTCGCACAGTTCTTTTAAAGGACAAATTTCACAACGTGGAAGCCCGTTTGGGATGCAAACAGTAGCTCCTAATTCCATCAAAGCTTGATTAAAAATTCCAGGGTTTTCTGGCATAATTTCCGTTAACTCTTGAAACAATTCTTTTTTGGTAGATAGCTTACTGATATTTCTTTTAGAGTTTTGAAGACGCATGATAACCCGAAACACATTCCCATCAATAGCTGGAGTTTTTTCACCAAAGGCAATAGAAGCAATAGCGCCTGCTGTATATTCTCCAATTCCTGGTAATTTCATAATTTCTTCATAAGTATTTGGCATTTTTCCATGATATTTATCCATGATTTGGATCGCAGCCTTTTTTAAATTTCTAGCTCTAGAATAATATCCTAACCCCTCCCAGAGTTTTAATAATCGTTCTTCTTCTATGTGTGCCAATGCTTCTATATTAGGAAGTTCCTTCGTAAATCGTTCATAATAAACCTTGACTGCTTCCACTCTAGTTTGTTGAAGCATAATTTCGGATACCCAAATATGATATGGTTCTGTATCTTTTCGCCACGGCAAATCCCTTTTATTTCTCCCATACCAATTGCACAATGGTTCTACAATTCTTCGCATTCTTCCACCTCAATGGTACTACTATTTTTAGTAGCACTCAGTTTCTCATACCAAAATATTTTTTTTGTAAATAATGTAATAAGAAAATGAATAAACATAACCAAAGTAAATACTAAAAATCCAGAGACAAAGAACCACAATATCAATCTAGAAGTGCCTGATAAATGATTGAATAAAGAAACAAGAAACATAAAATAATAAGGGGCTGGTAATAAAAATAAATATAAAATTCCATATCGAATCAAATACTGATACCAAAGAGGTTTTTCGTCAGTCATCGTTACAATTTTGATATTCATCCATTTCTTCCCATAGGTATAACCTTTTCTTGCAATTGGAACAATCATAAAGATAATAATGATGGAGAAAAGATATTGTAACAATACGTTATCTACACCGAGCACCGCAAAGAAAAGGGTTACTAAACTGACTAAAAATAGGTCAATCCAAACAGCCATGGCTCTTCTAAAAACGGAAATTCTTTTTCCTTTCATGTAAGAAAGTGTATCTAGTTTCTCCCTTTTTGGCAAAAAATGACTGAAAATTGGTGTTATTCCATAACCGATGATTCCACCTAACGTATTTAAAAATAAGTCATCTACATCAAATAAGCGATATGGTCTAGGATAAATTCCATATAATCCTGAAAGCTGTGTAAGTTCAAAAAAGAGTGTTAATAAAAAGGTAAAGAAGAATGTTTTTTTAAAAGAACAATTAAAATAATATCGTAAATAAATTCCAAATGGAATCGTTAATAAAATATTATAAAATGCTTGATAAAAATAGGGTTCTTTTAATACTTCCAAATAAGTACTAGGATCATTCCATATAAAACTGCTCTTTAAAACAAGATCTCTAATAAATGCAAATGGAACTAATTGTACCCATTCTGTTGTCATATTCTGGACACTGTCTATAGAAGGAAGTGGTAAAATAACTAGAAAATAAATACAAGTTAAATATAAAATAAAAGAATATACAATCGCCACCCTAAGAAGCAAGACAGATCCATATTTATGATATTGATGAAAGATATAAGGGAGTGTAAAAAGAAATGCGATAAATGGAAATGCAAGGAATGCAAACCTGATTGGTTCTATATACTCTGACATTTTATCCCTCCTTCATTTTATTTATTATAACATAGAACAAAGGAAAGATTTATTACTGTTTTGTAAGAATTTAGAAATTATCAAAATTCAAAAATAAACGTATTAGTAAAAGAAAACAAATTGGTTGTTTTAAGAAAAGTGCAAACAACATCAAAATGATACAAACACTCCTTTTCTGTTCCACAGAAAATTTATCAATTGTAAACGCCAAAATAAAAGAACAAATAGCGAGTACTATTCCAATTGGACCTTCAAAAATACTCATACTAATTTGACTAAAATAAGTTGCAAAACCAATGGCTCCTATCATTAAAAATAACCATATGGTAAGATTGGTTTCACAAACATATTTTTCTTTCTTAGAAAAAAAGCTTATTATTAATAATAATAGTAAACACATATAAATAATCCAAAAAGAAAATTCACTTCGATAAACAAACATAAAAAATAAAATTATAAGTTCTGAAAATAATAAAATAACATAATACCAACTAGAAATAATTTTGTTATATTTTCTTCGAAAAAATATTTTTGTTGGTTCTACAAATAACCAAAGAACACTAAAAATTGTCCATAATGAGTTGCCCTCTCTATAAGGAAGTACAAATCCTAATATAGAACTACCAAGCAGAATGAAAGCACTTAAAATAATGCCTAATAAATGCATGTTAATCACCTCGTATAATATAGTTAAGATATTTTTTAACTATATTTTCTTATATTTAGATTTTTGGTTTTGAGATATCTATAAACTCATTATTTTGTCGATTGTAGAGTTTATATTATAATGTCTGTAGAGACAAGTGGTTTTAGCAATCATCTTGAACATTTGGTTCTTAAGAAAGACCAAAGCCTCTTCTTTACAAATTGGATATTAATATTGCTTGTTCACTTTTGTCCAATTTATTATATCATACTAGCAATTTTTCATAAAATCAGTTATAATGAAATCATACGAGGAGGTTACAATATGAAAGAGCACTTGAGAAAGCATGAAATTACTTATCTCATTATATTCATTACCTTTTGTCTTATTTTAGCGACTATTTTTATTTATTTAGGAACAGAAGCCAAAAAGAAAAACCATTATACCAAGGAAGAAGCAATTGGAATTATGAAACTAAAAGCAGATCAGCTTACAAGACTCATTGAAATTAGCTCTTCTGAAAATACTTGTAAAGAAAGTGAGGCCACTACTTTAACCAGCAAAGAAATGGAGACTTATGGCTTTGATAAAAAATTTTATAAAAAAGTAGTTTATACATTAAAATGTGAAAATGAAAAACAAATTGTTTCTATTTCTATTACAGGAAAAGGAAGTCTTAGTGGTTATGAAATCAAAAATTATATTAGTAATCAAAAAAAAGAGAATTCGCGTTAATTCTCTTTTATAAATCCATGTTTTTTCAAAAATGCTATTGTGGTATCTTTACTATTATGTCCTTCTTGCTCATCTATATTGTCCCCATTTTCAAGTATCAATGTAAGTGGTGTTCCAAATGATTCTCGTTCTTTAAAATAGGACAAGGAACTCATTAAGTCATAAGTCTCTCTTTTTTCCCAATCAGTTAAATTTACAAAATAAATAGTTATATTATATTCTTTTGCAATTTCATTAATCACTGGTTTAAAAGCTGTACAAGCTCCACATCCTGTTTGCCCCAATACGATAATCGCTTTTTCTTTAGAATCATAAATTTCCTTATATTTTTCATAATCAATAAATGTTAGGTTGGTATAATCTTCTGTATTATTGTTAGAACTATTGGCTGCTTCTGTACTAGAAGTGTAAGTTTCACTTTCTCCTATAATGCCATTCTTTTGTAATGTTGAAAATAGTCCAGACTCTGATAAATATCCTTTTACTTCTTCATACTTTTGACCGTTCTCTAGGAATGCCATATATGGAGTTCCAATATCATCCAAATTTTTTCCTAGTTTTTCTAATACACTTTCTAATGTATTGGTATTCATAGTTGCTGCATCAATATAATAATATGTAAAATGATAAGCTTCACTTAAATATTTCATATAAGGAGTAAACTCACTACAGACTCCACAACTGGAACTGCCTATGAATAAAACTTTTTTCCCCTCACCCTCAAAGGCCTTCTCATAATCTGTCGAATATTTTCCACTATAAGTTACATTTCCTGAATTTTCATTATTATAATCATTCTGTTTACTAGAATCCTTTTGCAATAATCCAGCTAATAATAATAGAACTAATGATCCCATTATTATTGATATAGCAATTACAACTTTCTTATTTTCATTCATATCTACACCTTCTCTATTTCATAATGATTATATACTGACTTTATTTCCCTGTCAATTAAATTCACAAAAATCTCAAGCAAAAAATAGTAAAATATGATATACTATAAACAAGGAGGTATTTTATATGAAAAAATTTTGTGAAAATTGTGGTGCTGAATTAAAGGAAAATAGCGAAGTATGCTTAGAATGTGGAAAATACGTTTCTAAAAAAGGAAACAATGGAAATGGTGAAGAAAATAATAAGTTAGCCCTTTCAGGTTTTATTGTTTCAATCGCTTCTTTGATTATTAACTTTGCAGGCATCGTTGGTTTGGTAGGTGCTATTCTATCAGGAATTGGACTAGCTCAAGTAAGCAAAGGAAATGGAAAAGGAAAAGGTTTGGCTATCGCTGGATTAATTGTTGGTATCTTTAGTATCATATATGGAATCTATAGTATTATTAATTTGGCTGATACACTTAGTGAACTTGCACTATTCTTCTAAAAAAAATGATATTTGATTATCATTTTTTTCTTACCTAAAAACTATTTTCTTTTAGGACATCTATGATATTATCCTTCTTTAATTTTCTTGTTGCATAAAACATAGAAGTAAATACAATTATCGTAATTACAATCATGATAATGATAATATAGTTAGTAGGAAATGGCATTTTTGGGCTTTCATTATTTGGAACGATATTTTGAATTTTATAAAATAACCAAATGATAAATAATGAAAAAGAAATACCATAAAATAATGATTTTGCTCCAAATAACAAGCTTTCAAAGAAAATCATTTTATGAAATCCTTTCGGTGTCATTCCAACACTTCTTAGCATAGCAAATTCATTTTTTCTTAGTTGTATATTAGTATAAATCGTATTAAAAACACTCGTAACTGCTATCATTAAAATAAAACCAATAATAAAATAAAGTAAAAATTGGTACAAAAATAAATTTTGTTTTTTCAAATACATTTCATAAGATTCGTTATGATAGCCAATATATAAATCAGGATATTCAGAAATCACATTTTTCATATTTTTTTCTAATTTATAATAATCTTTTGTCTCTACTTGAATTAGGTAGGTAGGTGAATATTCCTTTAAGCTATAATTTGCTTCCTTTAAATATGCCTGATACATATCTGTGGAAATAAAAATTTGCGGATTAGATCGATATAATCCATAACCATCTGGTAAAATATCAGTCTCATAAAAATCTATTATATTCGTAAATGGTAGTAAATCTTTTTCTTTGTCAAGAAATTGTCTTGCATAAATATCAATTTCAAAATTCATATCTTTTAAATTTTCAAATATTTTAGAAGATCTATGTTCTAAAACTTCGTTGTCCTCAAAATCTTCCCCATAAATATCCCATTCTGCATAATTAATAATAACTGGTTTCTCTTTCTTGTATCCAAGTTTTTTTAAATATGCTTTATAATCTTCATTTCGCAAAACAGTTATTAAAACACTAAGACCAAATTTTCCTTCTGTTATGTTATAATCAGAAACAAATTGCGGCTCTACATCACTTTCATAAAATCCTATCACAAATTGATGATACTGACGCGTTTTAATTTGACACCCTTTTGTAACATCATGATAAAAACGATCAGCTTGCTTTTCATCTCCATGAACACTCATTTCGACATTAAAGTTTCCTTCCATTTCTTTATTGTATGAAACACTTCCTATATAGGTATTAAAAAAGCTTGAAAAAGTAATAAATAAAACAATGCTGATAAATAGAGATAAAATTGTAATTCGATATTTTTTCTTATTACGCTTGCTATTTTTATAGGCAATTTTTGATTCAAAACCAAATATTTTTCCGATGAAAAACCCACCTTTTAAAGACCTCTTATTATATTTTATATCAGTCGTTAGTTGAATTGCTTCTATCGGTGTCATTTCAAAAACACGCATAGCTGGAAAAAAGGCAGATAAATAAATCGTTATCAATATAAAAATAAGTGGCATGATTAAAAATAAAGGATAAAGAGAAAGTGTATACTGATAAAAATTTACATCGCGCATCACATAATTGATAAACAAGAGTAATAATTGCATCATTCCAAGGCTCAATAAAAACCCAATTGGAATAGCAATAACTGCAATTATAGTTGCTTCCATCATAACAGATAAGAATAACTGCCATCTTGTTGCTCCTATACTAGATAAAGTTCCCAAAGTCTTTTTTCGCTCGGTAACAGAAATTGCAAATGAATTATAAATTACAATAATCGAAGCTACTCCTAATACAGTTAACAATAACATCAAACACAAAAGCAAAATAGCGAGTTTTCCATAGCTTCTAACAATACCATTTAATTCTAACAATGGCTCATTAATATTTTCGTGTTCATGAACCAGTTTTCCACCAACAACATCAGAGGCTAACCCAAGCTCATTGGATAATTCAAAAATATTATCCAAAGAATCCCCCAAATTTTTTAATGTGACATAAAAGTTGACAGTATCCTCCAGTTCTAAACCGCTATTCATATAAACTTTCTCTTCATCGCCATAATACCGATAATAATCTTCTCCATTTATAATACCTACAATTTTATAATTTTGATTATCTAAAACAATTTCTTCTCCAACACGTTTTCCAGTCATTTGTGCAAAGCGATTACTAACTAGAAGTTCTGCTTCACTATTTGGATAACGACCATCTAAAAGTTCAAAAAAACCAAGTGTATATCCATTTCTGTCAATAATATCGACTGTTCGTTTTTCATATTTGCCTTTCTCAAATACTACACTTTTAACAGTTTTCTCATATTCTATAACATCTACATTGTGATTTTGCTTTATTTTTTTGTAGTCTTTAAATGAAAGATCATCATATTTTACATGGTAAGCTCCTGTTTCAACTTTAATATTATACTTCATTGCTTCTCTTAAAGTGGAAGCCCCTATTCCAAGTCCAAACATCAAAACACAAGTAAGAATAACTCCTATAATTGTAACCATAGTTCTATTTTTATTTTGTATTAAATTTCTTTTTGTAAATTGATAAAGTATTTTCATAAACTATACCCTCTCATCACAAATGATTTTTCCATCATCAATCGTAATAATTCGATTGGCGTTTAATGCTAAATTATAATCATGGGTAATCATAATAATCGTCTGTTTGTATCTTTTGTTAGATAATTTTAATAATTCCACAATCTCTTTTGAAGCCTTACTATCTAGATTTCCAGTCGGCTCATCTGCTAAAAGTAAAGCTGGATGATTCATCAATGCTCTTCCGATGGACACTCTTTGCTGTTGCCCTCCTGATAATTCATTTGGCAAGTGTCTTACTCTATTTTTTAATCCTAATGTCTCTATTAATTCATCCAAATAAACTTGATCTACTTTCTTACTATCTAATAAAATTGGTAATGTGATATTCTCCGTCACATTTAAAATTGGAATTAAATTATAAAATTGATAAATAAGTCCGACTTGTCTTCTTCTAAAAATTGCCAAGTTTGTCTCATTTAATTTATAAACATCTTCCCCTTCTACATATACTTTTCCACTAGTAGGTCTATCTACTCCACCTAAAATGTGTAAAAGTGTACTTTTTCCGCTTCCACTAGCTCCTACGATTGCTACAAACTCCCCTTTTTCCACAGTAAAACTAACATGATCCAAAGCTTTTACCAAGGTTTCTCCTTTTCCATATGTTTTACACAAATTTTCTACTTGCAATATTTCCATTTTTTTCTCCTTACTTTAACATGCTTTCATTTGCATCTTCTTTCATGCTTACCACTTCTCCATTTTCTATTCCTAAAAGTAAGGGAAGTCGAGTTTCTTCTTTCATATCTTTCATAGTCTCTACAAACTTGTTATATTCTTCTTCTGTCAAAAAGACACTTGGACTTAAAAATTTCACATTCAAATTCTTACTATTTGCTTTTTTTAACATAGAATTGGTTGTTGAATCACCAATTCTACCAACTATAATCATTGTTGTTTTCTTTTCTTCTATCAATTTAAAATAGTCATTGCTACTAAGCCGCTCAATATTCGGATAAGAATTGATAAATTCCTCTTCTTCCTGAATAAAGCCATTCTTTTTCAAGAAATGAAATACACTGATATCATCCATATAACCAATATGGGAATCTATAATTTTATCTTTTTCTGTTATTAATATTCTAGGTGTTGTAAAATGAGAACTTCTAATTTCTAACTTTTCTAACAATTTATTTAACTGCTTTTTTGATAATTCATCTGTATTAATATAGCGATATTCAAAATGATATTGTTTACTTATATCATCCAGAATTGGTTTTAGCAAATTACAAAATCCACAAGTAGGTCTACCTAAGAATAAGATTTCCTGATTTTCTTTTAAAAGACTATCATATAATTTTTGAAATTTCCATGACTGATAGAAATATTTGATTCCCATTCCTAATAGTCCTCCAATAATCAAAACAATAACTGCAACTAAAAAAGTTTTATAATTCTTTTTCATACACCATCCTACTTTCTAAATTCATTTTATAATGACCATTTTATATTGTCAAGAAATAGTAAAATATATTGAATGAAAAATATAAGTTATAATGAAAAAGAATAGAGAGGAAAATATTTATGAATAAAAAAGTTGTATTAATTGGATGTGGAAACGTAGGTATGAGTTATACTTATGCTCTACTAAATCAAAAAACATTTGTAAACGAACTTGTATTAATTGATCTAGATACAAAAAAATTGAAGGAGAAGTAATGGACTTAAACCATTGTCTTGCTTTTGCGCCTTCTAAAATTAATATTAAAGTAGGAAGTTATGCAGATTGTAAAGATGCTTCTATTGTTTGCATTTGTGCTGGAGCAAATCAAAACCCTGGAGAAACAAGAATGGATTTAATTCATAAAAATAGTAAAATTTTTAAATCCATCGTTACAGAAGTTATGGAAAATGGGTTTCACGGAATTTTCTTAGTAGCAACTAACCCATTAGATGTAATGACTTATATTACCTAGAAATATTCTGGTCTTGAAACAAGTAAAGTAATTGGTTCTGGAACGAGTTTAGATACAGCTAGACTTCGTTATATGGTTGGAGAAAAATTAGGAGTAAGTCCAAAAAATATTCATGCTTATGTCATTAGAGAACATGGAGATAGTGAATTTGTTCCCTGGAGTAATGCCAATGTTGGACTTCAAAACATCAAAAATTTCTTAACAGAACAAGAATGCGATGAAATCTGTCATAATGTTAGAGATGCTGCTTATGAAATCATCAATAGAAAAGGCGCAACTTATTATGGTATTGGAATGTGCTTAGTTAGAATTACGAATGCAATATTAGGAGATGAAAATAGTATTATTACAGTATCGGCTTATGATGATAGTAATGATATTTATATTGGAAGTCCTTGTATTTTAAATAAAAACGGAATTAAGGAAAGAGTTCTTGTGGATTTAAATGAAAAGGAATTAGAACAACTTCAAAATTCTATCGATATCTTAAAAAAGGCAACACATGAAAACACCAGTCTAGGAAACTAATCTGGTGTTTTTCTCTTGTGGAACTATGACAATTCTTTTTTGTAAATCATACAACACTCTAATTTTATCTAATAACTTAGTGACTCTGGCATCCCCTTCTGGTATGCCTTTCTTTTCCTCACTAACTTTCTGTAATGCAAGATGTTTTAAAAATGCAAAAGAGGACTGAAGTGAAGGATTTTTAAGACATATCTGCTCTAAAGTAGATGGAAAACAGTCTTGTTCTAATCTCTTTATTTTATGCCTAGCTATTTCTATATCCTTTTCTAATTTTATAATACGTTCTTTGGTTCGTTTCTGTTCATTTCTATTATTTTGCAATTCTTGTTCTTTCACTTCTCGATAATATTCTAAAGTGCCTTCCTGTTCTAAGGATTCTAATTCTTTTCGATACTGTTCCTCTGTATAACTACCATCATGATAAAGTTCCTCAATCATCACTTTTGCTTCTTGATAAGCTTCCTCATATTCTTTTTTTAAAGAGGCTGGGTTTCCTAATGATTGCATATAGTTTAATTCTTCCTGTTTCATTTTTTTTAAATCAGATTCACTTTTTTCTCTTAAATCGATAACAGATTCTAACGCTTTTACTATCCATTCTATTTTCTTTTGATGTTCTCGTACATAGTAATGAATAGCATTTTTTAGAATATCTTCTTGACCTTCTTTACAATTGCAACTCAATATATAGATTAAATGGGAAAATACTTCCAATACTGGAATATTTGGATATCGCTTTTCTAGTTCTTTAATCATATCTGATTTATAATCACCATTTTTACTCATTTCTTCTAATATCTCATCATCAAAAATAATCTGCAAAGTTTGATATAATGTTCCATATAAGGGGTAATGATGAGCTGAAACAATTTGATACTCAGAAACCCCATCTTCCAAATTATCTACTTGTATGTTAGGAGAATCAACTGAAGTATAACTTTCATGTGTGGTTGCTCTTCCCTCATAAAACATTTCTCTTAATTCAAAAGCAAAAGGAATTGATCCTCTGATTGGAAAGGTGTTTTCCCCCTCTGTCAAATGTGTCATTTCGTGATGTATCGTAGTAAACCTCTGCATAACATCATCTTCTGCTAAAGTAAACATCATTTTTAACGGTTTCCATGCAAATCCCTTACAGGTACAATAAAATTGACCATTCTGTGCTGGAGTATATTTACCATTTATAAAATCTAGATTTCCATTCTGACTTGTTAACTTTAAAATATGTTTTCTAAATTCGGTTGAAACTAGATTGGCTTCATTGATTTCGGATAGTTCAATAACTGCATACCCCTTCATATTCTCTAATACTCTTAAATATTCTTCTATATATTCATATCGACTTTTTGTAATATATTTTGGTGGATTATAACAGATAAAGGCAAAAACAATAGAACCAAGTAAATTCTCTTTGGCCTGTTCTGTAAATGATTTTTTGGATAGTATTTCTATGACTCTTTCTATTAGCTCTTCCTTTGTTTGCATCATGATAAAACTCCTTTTATAATATCATCATTCATTTCCTGATATAAAGCTTCTTCTGTAAATTCTAATACAGAAATTAAATCAAAAAATTCTTCTTGATGGTTCCTCCCAGGTTCTGTTAACAATATAGTATCCATTTTAGAAAAAATAAAATTTATAAGTTCTAATGTTGGATAATCATTTATCTCTATTAAACTATAATATTTGTTCTTCAATGCTTGTTTCATACTATCACCTTCTTTTATTATATCAAAACAAAAAAACAAATACTAGTTTTTAACCTATTATTCCAGGATAAAAACATGAAAACATGAAAAAAGAAAGAAAAAAGTATTGACAATTATAAAAAGAAAGGAAAAG
>CANPBV010000002.1 GCA_947572405.1 uncultured Mycoplasmatota bacterium
TTCTATTTTATCATGTCCTTATTTTTTCTGTCTAATTTATTATAACCGATCCAATAAGTAGTTTATCATCGATGATAAGTATTCAAAGATTTTCGCCATTAACTATATTGAAAGAGAGGTCATAATGATGGAAAAGAAAAAAAGTATGAATTCAGAAACAAAAATAAATAAGGATAATATATTGCTTTCTATTCAAAACGCAAGTTACCAGTATAGTGATGCAGAAGAAGATGAGTATGCACTAAAGAATGTAAGTTATGATTTTGAAAAAGGAAAAGTATATGCTATACGAGGAAGAAGTGGAACAGGAAAAACAACTTTGCTATCTTTAATTAGTGGTTTAGAAAGATGTACCGAAGGAAGTATAGTATTTGATGGCAAAGATTTAAAAGATATAAATTTAGATTATTATCGTAATCATGAAATTGGTATAGTTTTTCAAAGTTATAATTTACTGCCATTTATGACTGCAAGCGAGAATATTATTCTATCAATGGATGCTAGTGGAATAAAAATAGGAAATAAAAAAGAAGAAGCAATTAAACTTATGAAAAGCGTTGGCTTAAAAGAAACATATGCTAATCGTAAAGTTTTAAGAATATCGGGAGGGGAACAACAAAGAGTTGCAATAGCTAGAAGTCTTGCCTATAATCCTAAAATGATTGTTGCTGATGAGCCAACAGGAAATCTTGATAAGCAAACCGAAAAAGAAATTTTAGAAATATTTAAGAAATTAGCTCATGAAGATGGAAAGTGTATAATAATTGTTACTCACTCTCCTAATGTTTGTGAGTCTGTGGATCAAGTTTATGATTTAAAAAAGGTTAAATAAGAGAAAGGAGATAAAATGTAGATAAAATTACAATTTATCTCAAAGATTAAAATTATTAGGTACAAAACTATAAAATAAGGATACATTTGATTGGGCAAAGCAAATTCAATCCATTGGGTAGCATCTGAAATCACTTAGTTGTGAAATCAGATGCTTTTGCTATTTGAGGAGTAATATTATAAAAATAGAGAATTTTCTCTATAATAGGGAACTGGATGCTAATAGATTTTATTTTTTGTACTACATATAGAAAAGCTTTCCATAGCAGAAGATATTTATTAAAATAAAGAAAAAAGGAATTGTAGTGACAATGATGGGAAATGAGCTATATTTAAGACAAATATCAGCGCTTGTCCACTTTGATGATCCAGAATTAAAAGAAGACTTTTGTAAGCAAAATAAGGTTTTAGCAATGGCTTCTGTTCAACTTAGGATACCAAACCGGTTAATTTATTTAAAAAATACAAGCAAATGAAGAGTCTGAAATGGAACATAATTATAATGAAAGAAGGGTTTTAATAAATCCTGTTATTATATCTAGAGAAGGACTAACAGAATATTGGAAAACGTGCGCGAGTTTTGAGGATAACACGGGGCATGTTTATAGACCATATAGGATTGTAGTAGAATATCTTGATCGTACAGGAAAAAAACAAGTAGAAACATTTGAGGGATTTGAAAGTACCGTATTGTTACATGAATATGATCACTTAAATGGAATTCTTCATATTGATATAGCTGATCAAATACTTGTTAAACCAGCAAAAGAGAGAAAAGTCTGACGACAAATACATGATTATAATGTTATTTTCAAAGAAGGGGATTATGAAACGCTATTAAAAGAAAAAAATACCTTAATTTGTGAAAAAAAGTAGGTTTGATTTGAAAAAAATATAGAATTATGCTATAATTTAAAACAGGAGGGGATTTTATGAAAAAAACAGTAGCAATTTTATTTCTTTGCGTTTGTATAGGAATTTCTACTGGATGTGGGGAGAAAAAGAAAGAAGAAACAAAAGTGGTTGAATGTACACAAACACAAAGTTTATCTGCTTATGAAATCAAATCGAATTTTAAAATTACAGCGAAAGGTGAAGTTGTAGAAAAAGTAGAAGCGACTGAAACATATACATCAGAAGATGCTTCTATCATAGACCAATTGGAGCAAACATTAAACCTACAATATGAAAGCTTAAATAGTTCGTATGGTGGATATACACATAAAGTTACAAAGGGAGAAAAACAAGTATCTGCTTCTGTAACCATTGATTATAGTAAATTTGATTCTAAAAAATTCGCAACAGATAAAAAACTAGAAGATTATATTAAAAATGATCATTTAACTTTAGACGGTGTTATCAAACGTTATCAATTAAATGGAGCAACTTGTAAATGATTTATTTGAAAGACTATGAAATATAGTCTTTTATTATCGATACAAAAAGAGTGAAAATTTTGTGAAAAAATGATATAATGAATAATGAGGAGGAAAGATGAATATGAAAAAAATGTTGTCAGTTGTATTATTGCTTTGTGTTAGTGTCGGAATTGTATCAGGATGTGGAGCAAAAAAGAGAACAGTTGAATGTACAACAACTCAAACTTTATCAGATTATAAATTAAATGCTACTTATAAAATTTATGCAACAGGAGATGTTGTTGATAAAGTAGAAACCATAGAAGTTGTGGATTCATCTAATGAATCAGTATTAAAAGAATTTGAATCTACTCTTAATGCACAGTATGGAAACAATGACAAACGATACGGTGGTTATGACTACAAAGTCACAATTGATGGTTCCAAACTAGAAAGTAAGGTAACCATTGATTATAGCAAAGTAGACATGGATAAAATGGTTAGTGATAACAGTGCAATGAAAAGCTTTTTAAATAAGAAAAATCGCTTAACAGTAGAAGGTGCTACTTCGATTTATGAAGCAATGGGAGCAACTTGTAAATAACTCATTTTGAGTTATTTTTTTAATTTTTTTATCATATTCTTAAGGAGAAACTTAACAAGCAAGAAGAAACATGATATACTTTTTTAGGAGGGTGAATACATGTTCGAACAGAAAAAGATATATATCATGGGAATGGCTAGAAGTGGCTATGAAGCTGCTAAAATTTTGGTCCAGTTCCATAATGAAATTTTAATCACTGATGAAAAAGAGCAGGACGAAAATCAAGTAAAAGAACTAGAAAAATTAGGTGTTAAAATAATAATCACAAATAAACAAGAGGATTATTTGGATGATACCTTTGATTTGGTTATTAAAAATCCTGGTATTCGATTTGATACCCCTTGCATAAAAAAAGCAGAAGCACTTGGCATTAAAATTATCAACGAAGTAGAACTAGCTTATCATTTTTTGCCAAAAAATGCGCATATTATTGCAGTTACTGGATCAAATGGAAAAACAACAACAACAACACTTATTTATGAATTTTTAAAAGAAATGAACGTGCCAGTTCATTTGGGTGGAAATATTGGATTTCCAATGTGCTCTTTAATTAAAAATGTAAAAGAAGGAGATTATATTGTACTTGAAATTTCAGCGCAACAACTTCATGATATGTATGATTTTAAAACAGAAGTTTCAGTATTAACCAATTTGACTCCAGTACATATTGATTTTTTTGGAAACTATGAATACTATCAGGAAATGAAGAAAAAAATATTTATGAATCATACATTATCAGATATGGCAATTATTAATTTAGACGATGAAGCAGAAATCGCTTTGACAAATGATATCAAATCAAATAAAACATATTTTTCGATTAAAAAAAGTGCGACTTCTTATTATAAAGATGGTGCTATATATTATGGAGATGAAAAAGTTATAGATACAAATGATATTCGAATTCAGGGAAAACACAACTATCAAAATATCATGTGTGCTATTATTGCTACGAAACGTTTTGGAATTCCAAATGACGTTATTAGAACAGTTCTTTCTCGCTTCGCAGGAGTAGAACACAGACTAGAATTTGTAGCGAAAATAAAGGGAAGAGAATTTTATAATGACTCAAAGGCAACCAATGTGAAATCTACCGAAATTGCTTTAGGATCTTTTGACAAAGCCATGATTTTATTATTAGGTGGACTAGATAGAGGACATTCTTTTGAAGATTTAAAAGATGATATGCGATATGTAAAACATGTAGTTTGTTATGGAGAAACGAAAAATAGAATTAGAGAATTTTGTGAATCTATGAATAAAGATGTAACAGTAGTTGATACCTTAAAAGAGGCTACTAAGGTTGCATATAATTTATCAGAAGAAGGAGAAGTAATTCTATTATCTCCAGCTTGTGCTTCTTTGGATCAATATGAATCATTTGAAAAACGCGGAGAAGACTTTAAACAAGCAGTGGAAGCATTAAAGTAAGTGATTTTATTCACTTATTTTTTAAAGTTTGTGCTATAATGAATAAGGATAGATAATTAAGAAAGGATGATACAATGTCAAAAATAAAAGACGTAATAGGAAGAGAAATATTAGATTCAAGAGGAAATCCTACTGTAGAAGTAGATGTGATTTTAGAAAGTGGAATTGTTGGTAGAGCCGCTGTTCCAAGTGGTGCCTCAACTGGAGAAAGAGAAGCATTAGAATTGCGCGATGGTGGAACTCGCTATATGGGAAAAGGAGTTTTAAAAGCTGTTAGTAATGTCAATGGACCTCTTAGAGATTTGGTGCTTGGAATGGATGTTTTAGATCAAAAAGCATTAGATTATAAAATGATAGAAGCAGATGCAACTGAAACAAAATCAAAATATGGAGCCAATGCAATTTTAGGAATTTCTATGGCCGCATTAAAAGCAGCTGCTTTATATGAAGAAAAACCTCTTTATGAATATGTTGGAGGAGGTATGAAATTACCTGTTCCAATGATGAATATTATTAATGGTGGAGCTCATGCTGATAATAAATTAGATTTTCAAGAATTTATGATTATACCACAAGCAGATACCATTCATGAAAGAGTTCAGATTGGAGCAGAAGTATTTCACAATTTGAAAAAAGTATTGAATGAAAAGGGACTTGCAACTGGTGTAGGTGATGAAGGAGGATTCGCGCCTGATTTAAATAGCAATCAAGAAGGTTTTGAACTCATTATGGAGGCAGTCAAAAAAGCAGGCTATACATCAGATGATGTTAAGCTAGCAATTGATGTGGCTGCTAGTGAATTTTATAAAGATGGAAAATATGAATTAGTTGGAGAAGGAAGAAGTTTAACAACAGAAGAACTCGTTACATACTATGAAGATTTAATTTCAAAATATCCAATTATTTCAATAGAAGATCCAGTCGATGAAAATGATTGGGAAGGATTTACATTGATTACAGAGCGATTAGGAGATAAAATACAACTCGTTGGAGATGACTTATTTGTTACAAATAAAAAGTGTCTACAAATGGGAATTGACAAACATGCTGGAAATGCAATTTTGTTAAAAGTAAATCAAATAGGGACTATTACAGAGACAATCGAAACTATTGAACTAGCAAGAGAACATGGATATGCAACAATTATTTCTCATAGAAGTGGAGAAACAGAAGATACTACTATTGCAGATTTGGCAGTTGGTCTTAATCTTGGCCAAATTAAAACAGGTTCTATGTCTAGAACAGATAGAATTTGTAAATATAATCAATTAATGAGAATCGAAGAAGAAATTGCAAGAGACTAACGTTTCTTGCTTTTTTTAATGGTTATGTTATGATAATAAAAGGAAGTGATGAAATGTTATTATTAAACGTTCCTTATGAGGAAAAAGAGGAAGCAAAAAAATTAGGTGCTAAATGGAATCCAGAAATTAAAAAATGGTATGTTACAAATCCTAAAACATATGGAAATTTTTTGAAATGGATAGAAGGTGGGGAAGTTTCTTATATTTTGTGTGATGAACTATATCTGGTAGAAGGAAAAACACAATGTTATCGTTGTAAACAACAAATCTCAGTGATTGGATATGGGATCAAAAAGATGGTAACTTTATATGAGGACGATATAGAGTTCATAGATGGAACCATTCATATTGGAAGTATAATAGACCCAATTCCAGAAACATTATTAAAATATATTCAAAAACATTATAATTATAAAATGAGATATTCTAAAACAATAGGTGATCAATATTTGGCGAATGGTTGTCCAAATTGCGATTCTTTACAAGGAAATTTCTTTCTTTTTCAAGAAGTAGACTCTCCATTTTTTATCGATTCGGATGAAACAGCTTCCAATTTAACGCTTTATAAAATAAAATTGCCATATGATTTGGTATTAAGAAATGTCGAAGTTGGATATGGAAGTGAAGATGACAGAATTGAAAAATGCGCAAAAATAATATCGTTAGATATCCGTTTATAAAATTTCTTGTAAAATTCATGTAAATCCTATGAATTTTATTTAGATTTTTGCCGATTTTTAGTATAATGGATATAGTGAGTCTAGGAGGTATATCATGGCAAAAAAGAAGAAAAGAAAAGAAGAAAAGAAAAAGAGTACTGGATATAGTACAGAACTAGTAGGCTTATTATTTATTATTACTGCAATTATTGGGTTTTGTGCTTATGGGCCATTAGGTGCTTTGATTCGTTCCTTTTTTATATTTGTATTTGGAGCTTGGTATGGACTTCTTTTTTTGGCCCTTTTCATAGTAGGTGTTTATATGATCGTAAAACGGAGCAAACCAAATTTTTTCACATCAAAACTTTTTGGACTTTATATAATCATTATTGGAATTTTGATGATGGCTCATACTAGTTATTTATCGCAAAATGATTTAAAAGGATTTGATGTAGTAACCGAAACGATCACTAACTTTTTAGATGCAACAACGAAAGTTAGAAGTGCTCAAGGCGGAGGAATTATTGGTGCCATATTTTCTTTAATTTCTGTTAACTTAGTTGATTTAAAAGGTACTACAATTGTTGTATGGACTATGATTATATGTGGAACAGTAATGTTTACTGGCGTTTCTATTTGGGATTTTGTACAGGCTTGTAAGAAGAAATCTGAAACTTTAGTTGCTCATAATCAAGAGAGAAAAGAAAAACTTCGGCTTGAAAAATTAGAAAAGAAAACAGCAAAAGAAACCGAACCAGAAGAAGTAATTGAGGAGGATAATAAGATTGTTGTTTCTAGTGTTGATGAACTTATTCATGTGGCAGAACCAAAAGAAGAAGTTTCAACAGTCACCCCAGAAATTTCTGTAAATGATGGAGAAGATTTTGCAGTAAATGAAAGTTATAAATATCCTCCAATGAATTTACTGGCAAAGCCTCAAAGAGGAAACAACAAAGAAAATCAAAATGCCATTAAAGATAATGTTGTAGCCTTAGAACAAGTATTGAAAGATTTTGGAATAGAAGGAAAAACAGTTGCAGCCAATATTGGGCCTGCGGTAACCCAATATGAATTAGAAATCAAAGCAGGAACAAAGGTAAGCAAAATCTTAAGTATTCATAGAGAAATTGCCCTTGCCTTAGCAGCTAAGGAAGTACGTATTGAAGCTCCGATTCCAGGGAAAAAAACAATTGGAATAGAAATTCCAAACATCAAATCGATTCCAGTATGTGTAAGAGAAGTTTTAGAATCTGTTCCAAGTAATATGGAAAAAAGCAAATTATTAGCTGTACTTGGAAGAGATATCATGGGAAAACCACAATGGATGGAAATCAATAAAACACCACATCTTTTGGTTGCAGGCTCAACAGGAAGTGGTAAATCAGTTTGTATCAATAGTTTACTTGTTTCTATGCTAATGCGTAGTAAACCAGATGAAGTAAAATTGATTTTAGTAGACCCTAAAAAGGTAGAATTATCTATGTATAATGGGGTTCCACACCTTTTAGCGCCCGTTGTAACCGATGCCAAAAAGGCTAATATTGTTTTAAAAAAAATGGTTGTAGAAATGGAAAGACGTTATGAAGCCTTTGAACAATCAGGAACTAAAAACATTGCAGGTTATAATGATTATGTAGATAAAAAAAATGAAGGGATTCCAGAACGTGACCAACTTCGAAAAATGCCTTATATTGTTGTAATTATCGATGAACTTGCAGACTTGATGTTAGTAGCCGCAAAAGAAGTAGAAGATTCTATTATGCGTATTACACAAATGGCTCGTGCAGCAGGAATTCATTTGATTGTAGCAACTCAAAGACCATCAACAGATGTCATCACTGGAGTAGTAAAAGCCAACATCCCATCTAGAATATCTTTTGCTGTATCAAGTAGCATTGATTCACGTACAATTTTGGATATGACAGGAGCAGAAAAGCTTCTTGGAAAAGGAGACATGTTATTTAAACCACAAGGAGAAAACATTCCCATTCGTATTCAAGGAACATTTATATCAGATGAGGAAATCAAAGCAGTAGTAGATTATGTCTGTGCCCAACAAAAAGCACGTTATGATGAAACTCTAACTATGGATGAAGAGGAAAAAGGAGCTACCACTATGGTGGAAGATGGTGACGAAGAGGAACCACTTTATAATGATATTGTAGAATTTGTAGTGACTTCAGGAAAAGCAAGTGCCTCTTTATTACAACGTCGCTTTAGACTAGGCTATAATAGGGCTGCAAGATGCATTGACCTATTAGAAGAACGTGGTATCATAGGACCAGCTAATGGATCGAAACCAAGAGAAGTACTCGTAAAAATAGAAGGAAATGAAGAGGAATAGGAAGTTTATCGCTTCCTATTTATAGGTGATTGTATGCAACGATATTTTGGAAAAGAAAAAAAGGAAAACAATATGATATTAGAACCAGGAGATATGCATCATATCAAAAAAGTGATGCGTATGAAAGATGGTGACGAAATAGAAGTTGTGATTGATGGAAAACTTTTTTTGTGCAATTTAAAAAACAATTTAGAGACTATTGTTATAAAAAAGGAATTAGAAATTCCAAAAGATTTTATGAAATATATTACTTTGGTAATTCCAGTTTTAAAAGAACAAAAAATGGATTTGATTTTACAAAAAGCAACAGAATTAGGGGTAACCGAAATTATTCCTGTTTCAATGAAACGGTCAATGGTAAAAATTGGGGAAAAAGAAGGAAAAAAATTAGAGCGATGGAACAAAATTATGAAAGAAGCCAGTGAACAATCGATGAGAAATTGTATTCCAAAACTTCAGTCAGTTACTACATTTTCTGAAATTACAAAATTAGATGGGCTTAAAATAATTTGTAGCACAAGAGAAAAAGAAAATACTTTTAAAAAGTTTTTGCAAACATCGACAAATTATGATAAACTGATTATAGTGATTGGACCAGAAGGTGGGCTTGACATAGAAGAGGAAAACTTTTTACAGGAACACAAGTTTGTGCCAGTTACATTAGGGCCCAGAATTATGCGAGTTGAAACAGTACCAATTTATGTATTAAGTATATTAAATTATGAATATATGGAGTGATTCTATGAAATGGATGGAAAACATTATGAGCAATCAAGTTTTATTTTATAGCTTTTTAGCGATTTTTTGTATCGGAGCAATTGTTCTATTTACACTGATCTATATGGACCGTAAAAACTTAAAACTATTTCAAGCAGAAGAAAAGAATTTATTGGATGAATTAATAGAATCAGAAAACCAAAAGGAAGAAATTAAAATAACACAAATTAATGAGGAAGAAAAGCCGAAAGCAAATCTAGAAGAAGTTTTAGAAAAAATGCAGGCTGACTTGGATAAAAAAGAAGATGTGGTTGCAATATTTGAACAGGAACAAGAAGAAAAAGCAATTATTAGTTATCAGGAATTACTACAAAGTAAAAATAAAAATGTAGAGGGTTCTAACAAAGAATTACTTTCTGTAATAGAACAAATTAGTAATCCAGATACCAATATGTATGAAGAAATAGAAGAACCAATAGAGGCAATTCCAACAGTATTAGAAGAACCTAAAAAATTTAAAACAACTGATTTTATTTCACCAGTTTATGGAAAACAAAATAGTAATATTGAATATCCAAAAATTCCTAATTTTAATGAATTAAAAGAAGCAAAAAATAATATTGAATTAGAAAAAAAAGTGGATGCTTTTGAAGAATTAGATAGCAATCATAATGATGCTTTCTTAAATGCTTTAAAAGAATTTAGAAGTCATTTGGAATAAGCCCCTTAGGGCTTATTTTTAGGAGGTTGTATATGAAATTTTATATTTATACATTAGGTTGCAAAGTAAACATGTATGAAAGTAATGTTATGATAGACGCTTTAAAAAATGCTGGTTATAAAGAAACATCAAAAGAGGCTGCAGACATCTATATCATCAATACTTGTACAGTAACAAATGCAGCAGATCATAAGTCAATGAAAATGATAAGGCAAGCGATCAAACAAAACCCAAAAGCAATCATTATTGTAGCTGGATGTATGACCCAAGTTGATCAAGAAAAAGCAGAATCATTAAAAAGGGTAGATATTGTTTTGGGAAACAAAAATAAATCGAAAATAGTAGAATATATTGAAGAATTTAAAGAAAAGCAAAAAAAGCTAAAAGACATTGAAAGTTTAGAACATGTGCCTTTTGAAACAATGAAACTGAATAATTTTAACCATACTAGAGCTTTTGTTAAAATAGAGGATGGATGCAACAATTATTGTTCTTATTGCATTATTCCTTACTCTAGAGGAACGGTCAGAAGCAAAAAAAGAGAAGATGTTTTAGAAGAAGTTAAAACACTCATTCAAAATGGACATCATGAAATCGTTTTAACTGGGATTCATACAGGAAACTATGGAGCAGAATTTAGAGATTATAAATTTGCTGATTTACTTGCTGAACTAATTAGAATAGAGGGATTAGAAAGACTTCGTATTTCTTCTATCGAAATGAATGAATTAACGGATCAAGTATTAGAAATCATGAAAAAAAGTCCTATTTTGGTAGATCATTTACATATTCCTCTTCAGTCAGGAAGTGATACTATTTTAAAAGCTATGAATCGCAAATATTTGAAACAGGACTTTATTAGTAAGATAGAAGAAATTAGAAAAATTAGACCAAATATTTCAATTACTACAGATGTGATTGTGGGTTTTCCAGGCGAGACAGAAATATTTTTTGAAGAAACTGTAGAGACGATTCGAAAAATTCAATTTTCAAAACTTCATGTTTTTCCATATTCTAGAAGAAAAGGGACTGTTGCGGATACCATGGAAAATCAAATACCAGAGGAAATCAAGAAAAAACGGGTACAACTCTTATTAGAACTCTCTAGAAATTTAGAAGAACAATACTTTAAAAAATTTATTGGAGCAGAACTTTCATTTATTCCAGAAATTGTAAAAGATGGATTTATTATTGGGCATACTGGAAATTATTTATTGGCAAAGAAAACAGGAACAGAATTATATCAACACAAAGAACAAAGTGGAAAAATAAAAAAAATAGAATATCCCTATGTTATTATGGAATAATAAAAGGGAAAGGAAAAAATATGAATCAAATAATGAACGTAGAATTTTTAAATAATGGTACAGTAAATATTGAATATAGAGGGAAAAAAAGTTCAGAAGCCAAACAGGACCTGTTACATTCTTTTTATTATGGCATTTTTAAAAAAAATTATATTGTAGAAAATAATATTGATAGACAAGATGTTGGCGACTTTATATATTATCAATTTTATTATTTTGATGGATCCAACTCTAGGAATATTTGGTTTCAAATTCCAAAAACGGATTTGGATTCTATTCGTTATATCGATCAAATTTTATCTTCAATAGAAAAAGAAAACAACAGGAAGAATAAAAACCAAAATTAAAACAAGAGAAAAAGGAAAAGTATAAGAAGAAAAAGAAGCATGTTTAGAAAAATAGATATGTTTCTTTAATCTTTCATGCGTTATTCAAAAAAGATTGACGAACAAATGTACTCTATGATATACTGGTTAAGAAGTTGGTGATATGATGGAAGAAAAAAAATATATCAAAGGAAATTTTAGACGAAGTATTTTTTCTTCTGAAAAAGGATATGTCATTGGAATATTTAAAATAAAAGAAACAAATGTTGAAGCTCTCAATATTTATGTTGGAAAAACCATTACTTTTACTGGGTATTTTCATGAGTTAAACGAAGATGATACTTACTTTTTTTATGGGGAAGAATTAGAACATCCAAAATATGGATTGCAATTTCAAGTTTCAGAATATGAAAAAGTAAAGCCAGAAGATAAAGATGGGATTGTAGAATTTTTAGCAAGTGATTTATTTAAGGGCGTTGGAGAAAAGCTTGCCTTATCGATTGTAGAAACTTTGGGAGAACAGACTCTAGAAAAAATTTTAGAAGACCCAAGTTGCTTAACGTTAGTTCCCAAAATGACCAGTAAAAAAGCGACTCAAATTTATCAAACTTTAACAAAATATGAAGAAAGCCACAAAATAATTGTATATTTAACAGAACTAGGTTTTAGTATGAAAGACGCTCTTTTGATTTATAATAAATATAAGGGAAATACCATCTCTATGGTTGAACATAATGTTTATCTATTGATTGATGATATTGATGAAATCACCTTTTCTAAAGTGGATGATATTGCCCATAAATTAAATATGTTAGAAGATGATGAGAGTAGAGTAAAAGCTTGTATTTTATATTGTATGAAAGAACTTACCTTTAAAAATGGAGATACTTACTTAAAACAGCAAGAAATTTATCAAACAACTTTAAACTTATTGGGAATTAACTTAGAAGAAAATTTGTTTTTAGAATACTTAAAGGAATTAGTTGTAGAAGAAAAACTGATAGAAGAAGAAGCATGCTATTATTTAAAAGGTATGTATGATTCAGAACAGCAAATTTTAAAAAAGTTCCAAATTTTAAGTAGAAAATCGGAAGATCATTATAAAAAACTAGAAAATAAATTACAAGAATTAGAAGAGGCTACTGGAATTGTTTATAATGAAAAACAAAAAGAAGCTATCATAAAAGCATTAACAAAAAATTTACTGATTATTACAGGAGGTCCAGGTACTGGCAAAACCACAATTATAAAGGCAATTGTGGAACTTTATAAACGCTTACATAACTTAGATGATGATAGTTTAGAAAAAGAGCTTGCTTTATTAGCGCCTACGGGAAGAGCCTCTAAAAGAATGAGCGAAGCAACTTTGTTTCCTGCAACAACAATACATCGTTTTTTAAAGTGGAACAAAGAAAACAATCGTTTTGGAATTGATGAATATAATAAAGATAATAGTAGACTCATCATTATTGATGAAGTTAGTATGATTGATTTGTCCTTGTTTGATCATCTACTAAGAGGATTAACGGATCACATTAAATTAATTTTGGTTGGTGATTATAATCAATTACCAAGCGTTGGTCCAGGTGAACTTTTAAAAGACTTCACACTGAGTGGGGCAATAGAAACTGTCCATTTGGATTTATTATACAGACAAGATGAAAACTCATATATTACAACACTGGCGGGAGAAATTAAAGATAATGAAATTAGTAACACATTTACAGATACAAGAAGCGATTATGCTTTTTTAGAATGTAGTTCTAACCATATTCGGGAAAATTTAAAACGTCTTTGCAAACAAATTACAGAAAAAGGATATGATTATAAAAGAGTTCAAGTAATGGCACCAATGTATGCAGGTGTTAATGGTATTGATAACTTGAATAAGGAATTGCAAGAAGTATTTAATCCTAGAGATGATGTAAAAAGAGAAATTAAAGTGGGAGATATTATATTTCGAGAAAATGATAAAGTATTAGAACTAGTGAACATGCCAGAAGAAAATATATTCAATGGAGATATTGGTATTATTACTCGTATTATGTATGCTAATACTAGCAAAAGCGGAAAAAATGAAATTTATGTTGATTATGATGGAAATGAAGTAAAATATATTCCAAAGGATTTTCACAAAATCAAACATGGTTTTATCATTAGTATCCATAAGTCTCAAGGGAGTGAATTTGAGGTAGTCGTTATGCCCATTAGTTCTAGTTACAAAAGAATGCTCTATAGGAAACTTATTTATACAGGAATTACAAGAGCAAAGCGAAAGCTGATTTTGCTTGGAGAACCAGAAGCGTTTTTATATAGTGTCCAGCATGAAGAGGAACGTATTAGAAAATCAAAGTTGTGCCAAAAATTAAAAGAATGTTTGTATAAAAGTGAAGAAATAGGAGAAAATAATGTTGTATAGAGAAAATCTATACAGTAATCATAGGTTCTAGCTAAGAGGTGAGATTTATGAAAATGAAGGATATGGCACTTTTGGGATTAGGTGCAGGAGCTGTTTTGATGTATCAGAAATACAATAAACCAGTTATGAAAAAAATGGAAAAAGCTATGAATAAAGTAGCAAAAAAAGCAGATAAACAGTTAGAAAATATGATGTAAAAAAAGCTCATTTGAGCTTTTTTTCTTTGCATAAAATCGTTAGATTAAAAGAATGAAGTTTATTTGGAGGCATTGCTTTAGAAATAATTGATAAATGATACATTTGTTGATGCCTGTTTTGAATTGGGAAGACTTTTTTTCATGGGATCATGCCTTTTTCACTACCTCTTGTAAATTTTCGAAATATCTTTCTTTATCATCTTATATTGATGTCAATTCTTTGTTGCAAACGCATATATTATAATGTACGAAAGTACTGAAGGGGACTCTTAGGATTAAGGTTTCCCTTTTACTTTACAGTTTCATGATAATACTCTATACAAAAAAGACAAAATTTGATATAATATAAAAAAGAAAAAGGTAAGGTGATAGTGTGAAAAAATGTCTGAATGCTTTCTTAACAGTTTTGGTGCTATTCTGTTTTTTTGCACCATCTTTTCATACAAGTGCAGCAACAGTTTATGAAGTTTACATAGAAAATGCTTCTGGAAACAATTTGGTGCTTAGTGCTGGAAATTATAAAGAAGCATATGCTTTTGCATTAGGAAAAGAAAAAGAAGATCAGAACAATAATGTAGTGATTTATGCAGATGGAAGACTAGTTTATGCTACTTATGCATTGGTAAATTTTAGAACCAAAGCATCTTCTGGTGAAACGACAAATTATACAATTGAATTTAATGGGAAAAAGGGCTATACAAATGGTTATTATGGAGCAGATGCTGCTTTTTTAGGAACCAATGAAGATGGGACGCAAGTTAGATTTATGCAAGCAGGAGTTATTGGTTGGGTAAACGCAAATGAAGTAGAAGTTCTAAATATGAATAGTTCCACTTATGCTTCTTTATACACATCTGTTTATAGCATGATTTATACAGATACTTGGGAATTAAGGCATTATGTTATGCTCAATGTAAGGAATTATAACTCTGTCGCACAGTTGATATTAGGTCAGGAAAGGCCAGTAGGCATGGCAGTTAAAACAAATTATTTAAGTTATGATGGACACTATTTTTATCCAGAAAATTTAGAGGGATTTAGAACAATGGTTCGAGACTATAAAGCCGGAGTCAGAACAAATTCGATTAATCCAAATGACCCTTATTATAATTATTATCAATTTTTATCACATCGATCTATTTCTAATTATACAAGTGCCCAAATAAAACAGGATTTAAGTGCTTATACATCAAAACCAACCAGCTATCCAGTTTTAGCAGGACAATCACAATTATTCGGTGAAGAAACTTCTTTCATTCAGTACCAAAATGAATTTGGTGCGAATGCAATTATGATGTTTGGTACCGCGAAAAATGAATCTGGGAATGGGACATCTAATATTGCAGTCAATACCAATAATTTGTTTGGACATAGTGCTTTTGATTCCGCTCCTGGATCAAGCGCCAATAGATATGCATCTGTTTCGCAAAGTATTTATGTGCATGCTAAGAAATTTATTTCCGAAGGATATTTAGATCCATGTGATGGATATACAGTAAATGGAAATGGAACCAGTAATAAATGTCATAATGGGAGATATTATGGAGGCAATTTAGGAGATAAATCTTCTGGAATGAATGTAAAATATGCTTCTGACCCTTATTGGGGAGAAAAAGCGGCTCAAAATTATTATTATTTTGATAAAAAATATAGTTTGCAAGATTATGGAAAATATTCCATTGGGATCAAGACAAGTTCTTCAAGTTATCCAATAAAAGCAGAGGCTAATAATAATAGTGCAACACTTTATATGACTGGAAATTCTACTAGTTATGCCATGATCGTTTTAGAAACAGTTACAGGGGAATCGATTGGTGGAAACAATACTTGGTATAAAATTCAAACTGATCCAACTTTAAATAGTACAAGGACTGGAATATTACAAGATCAAGGCGAATATAATTTTACGCATAATGTTGGCTATATTCATTCCTCTTATGTTGGATTTGTTAAAACTGTAAAAGAACAGAATAATCGATATACAATTCAATTTAATCCAAATGGTGGAAGATTTGCAGACAATATTACAAGTACCAAAAGCTTAACCGTTGAAGAGTATGTAATTCCTGAAATTAGCAATCCAACTAGAGAAGGATATATATTTAAAGGTTGGGATAAAGAAGTATTGGCAGCTACGGAAAATATTACATATAATGCAGTTTGGGAACCTATCATAAAAATATACACGATCACATTTGATGCTGGAATAGGAACGTTTGCAGACCAATCAAAAACGAAAAAATTAGAAGTGAAAGCGGGAGAAATACCAGTTCCAGAAACACCAAGTTTGAATGGTTATACATTTACAGGATGGTCACCAAACTTAGTAGGTGCTACTAAAAATACAACCTATGTTGCACAGTATGTAAAAAATGATGAAATTCAGTATAAAGAAACGGATGGGGAGTTTTATTTTGATAATCTAAGCTCGTCAGATAAAGGGATTACCATTACTGGATATAGTACTATTAATGGATTGCAGATGAATCAAAACAGTCAAGTTACTTATGAAATAGAATTTGAAAATATGAATACGAAAAAAACTACATTAATTTCATTAAACCGTATTATGAATCAAAATGAAATGCCATTTATAATTGGAAATATTAATGGAACCGATGGGACGTATTCTTGGTTTAATGGCACAATTCCCTTGAGTACTTTAGAGGCTGGAGACTACAGAGCTTATATCATTGCTAAATCAGGAAACCTTTATACAAAAAAATTGGTTCGCAATTTATTTGGAAAATCGATGATCGGAAATTATATATCTGATGGAAGACAACTTTGGATTAGGAATAACTATTATTTAAAGACAGTGCCAATGGAATTCTTTGTAAGGGATAAAATAATAGCTCCTAAAAATAATAATCCTCAAGAAAATATGATAACTGGATATAGTAGTATCTATTTTCAAGGAACATCATTGAATATAGAGGGCTTTGCTTATAATATTAATGGGGATTATGGAGATGATTTCGTAAAAGGTGATACATTTAATAGATATTGTATTTTGGAAAACACAGAGACTTATACGACTAAGACGAATTATTTAATAGTTACGCCTCCAAGGTATGAAATAAGCCTTCGAATTCCTGATGGGTTTAGCAAAAAGAATACTTGGTTTTGGGGATCGATTGACGTTGCTTCTTTAAATAAAGGTATTTATGTTATTTATATCGCGGGTAGAACAAATATACAGGATTTTGCTGAATTAAATGATATTTTTAATAAAGAAATTAAAAGTACTACAACCATAAATGGAAAAAAATATTCTTTGAGAGTGAATCCAGAAGCGAGATATAGAATTGAATTAGTCGTAGAATAAGACACATTTTGATTGTGTCTTATTTTTTGCTAGGTATGGCATATAGCTAGATGAGGGATGAGATAATTTTATATTTCCCACTTGATTGAACCTATTTACATCGTATATTTGCGACTTCTGTGTACATTATATTAGCAGAAAATGTCATTTGTTGGTAAGAAAAAAGCCTTTGAAAAAGACTTTTAATCGGCAATATAAATTGTGTATGTTTTACAACTTACAATAGGGGTCCCAACCGAAGTAGGTGATGAATCTAGTACCATACCTGCTTGGCGGTTATCATTATGCTCTTTGGCTATAATATTGAATGTAGCACCTGGATAATTCGTTGATAATTTTGATTTAAGACTGGCAATTGTTTTATTGGCGTTCCCTAGAATGAGCCAACTTTCCTGAATCACTAGATTTCCTAAGCCTTTTTCAACACAGCTAGGAATAGGTTGTTGATTTGAAGAACCAGAATTTCCACCATTTGATTGATTACCTGACGATGAACTATTATTTGTAGGTTTAGGACCATTACTAACAGTTAATACAACTGTTGTCCCATCGATAACTTTTGATCCAGAGCTCATGCTTTGATTAAATATAATACCTTTGGTTTTACTACTATAGACATAGGACATTTTACAAGTAATTCCTAAGTTATTACAAGTTGCTTGTGCTTTGCTTGTACTCATTCCAATGAAACTAGGGAGTTCTATAGAAGCACCTAAAGATATGACAACTTTAAATTCATCACCTGGATTAATTTCTTCACCTGGGTTTTTAGAAATGCTGATAAATTTTCCTTTTTCAACAGTTTCACTAAATTCGGATTCTTCACTTAATGTCAATTTATTTTCATTTGCAAAATTACGAAGTGCAGTAATATCTCCATCTGCTACTGTGATCATCTTTAAAGTTCCCTTAGAAGTAACGATATTAATTCGTGCATTTTCTTCTAGAGTATCTCCTTCTTTTACGCTAACTCTAATGATTCCCCCCGCTTTAATTTCACTACTATATTCACTTTCATAGACAATAACTAACTTATTTTTAATTGCCCATTCTGTAATTTCCTCTAATGACATTTTTGTTAAATCAGGGGCAATAATTTTTGGGCCCTTAGAGATAACAACTTGTACAACAGTTTCCTTTTGATCGATTAATGTTCCGCTACTTGGAGTAGTAGAAATAATGTTGCCAGCTTTGATGTCATTGCTAAATTGATAACTTAGCTCATATTGAATACCATTTCGTTTCAGCCATAAAATCGCATCAAATTCTTCAAAGTCAATCAAATCCTTTAAATCAACAGGTTTTAAATCTGCTTCATTCCCAAGAGAAAATGTGATATCAATTTGTTCATTTCTTCTAACTTCTCCTGCTTTGCTTTGTTCAAATACAATGTCCTTTTCGATTGCCTCATTAAACTGATATTCAATATTTACATTGTTTAATTTTAATTCCTTAATTTTTGTAACTACATCCTCTACATTCCAACCAACCATATTGGGAATGCTGACAATGGATTCATAATTAGGACCATTAGAAACAACCACTTCTAGGGACTTTACTTCCTTTACTAATGTGTTAGCAGGAATACTTTGACTGATCACATGATCGCTTTCTATAGAATCACTATACTCATAGGTTTGCTCTAAAGTGATCTTATTTTTGTTTGCCCATTTTACTACTTCATTGATACTTACATTACTAAAATCTCCAACCGTTCTTAGAGTTGGTAATGTTAGAATATTAGAAGTAATCAGAAATTGAAACCCTGTATATAGAGTAATCAATATAATACCAAATATTTCTAGCCTCTTTTGTATTTTCTTACTTGATGTAAAACCAGTTAAAACCATAAAAATACCAATTATAAATAAGCATGCACTTGAAATAATTAAATAGGGTTGGTTCACTTGATCAGTGGATTTTACAATTGTATATATTAAGTAACTTAGACCAGATACCAGCGCGATAAAAGAAATTGTAGTAAGCAAAACCCGCGACTTTTTAGGAGTATCATTAGATGTTTTTTTAATTTTTCTATTTTCTTTGTTTCCTGCTTTTTGATTTGCTTTCTTTTCTGTTTTGCGTTTTAACTTTGACTTTTCTTTGCCACTATGATTTTCCTCATCTTCTTTTAATGCACTTAATAAATCTAGTTTTTCTTTTAACTGATCATTTTCATTCATTTATCATCACCTCTTATAATACTATTATATCTTATTTTATAGAATATGAAAATAGGAAAGAAATTTCATTTTGTAGTACTTTACAAAATGAAATGGGCTTGTAAAATTATAATTTTAAAACTTTTATTTTTATTTGAGTTTTTCATTTGATAATGAGGCAAAACATTGTCAATAGCAATAAATATATGTTATAATAAGAAAGATTAGATGATTAATTTAAAAATAATTAGAAAGTAGGATAATATGATAACAAAAATTTATAATCAAAAATTAGTAGCTTTATTTATAATCTTGCAACCGCTATTGGATGTTTTGACATATTTTTCAAATAGCAAGTTAGGCATGAGTATTGGCTTAATATGTAGAGGAACGTTTTTATTTTATTGCACAATTTATCTTTTGTTTTTAGATAAAAAGGATAAGAAAATAACTTATGTTTTCTTTTGCTCGGTGGTTTTATACTTGGGATTGTTTTATTTTATTAATTGCCCGAATTTATCTATTTTTATATTTAAACTCAAGTTTATATTTAAACTGTTATTCTTCCCAATTACTTTATTATTTTTGATGAAGTTTTATGATGGTAATATTAAAAAAAATATAGTTTCATGTGCTACTATAATTGTGATTTTAATGTTAGTGGCTCAATTATTTGGTAATGCAATACCAAGCTATAATAGCGCTAAATTAGGAAATAGTGGATGGTTTTTTTCCGCCAATGAATTATCTAGTATGTGTGCAATAATAATTCCAATTGTATTCGCCAATTTTATTAATAAAAGAAATAAATTCTGTTTTGTTATTTTTGCTTTATTGGCTTTCTGTATGCTATTAATTGGAACTAAAACGGCTTATTTATCAATTGGCTTGACTGTAGGAATGTTTGCTTTGTATTATTTAGCAATGATGATCATTACAAAGGAACATTGCGGAAAACAAATAGTAATTTCCTTGATTGCCTTAACAATTTTTGGAGTGATTACTCCATTGACTTATGCACATAAAAATATATACATACAAGAAAGCAATACTGTAACTGATTTGATTTTGAACGGTCGAGACAAAATATTGGAAGAAAATATAAAAAAAGTAAATACAAACAATCCATTTGTAAGTACTTTTATGGGAGCGAAATTAAATTCAAAAAGCAATTATGAATTTGAACGTGACTTTTATACAATGTATTATAATTTTGGTTTATTTGGAATTGCGATATTTTTCTTCGTACCAATATATTATATAATCAAAAAATTCATTTATGTAATTAAAAATAGAAAATTTTTAATTACACCTGCTCAATATGGAGCGTTTGTGGGTTTATCCATGGCTTTGGGAATTTCCTATATTGCAGGCCATACATTAATGGCACCAGCTGTTTCAATTTATATTGCTTTGCTAATGATTATTTTTACTTCAGAAAAAGAAATTTGTCCTGATAGAAAAGTCATGTTTATATCTAGTGTAGGAGGGCATTTAACCCAAATGCTAGAATTAAAGTCTCTATTTAAAGAATATAACTATGTTTTGGTTACTGAAAAAACGGATGTTACAATTCCCTTAAAGGAAAAACACAATACTCAATATTTAAAATATGGATCAAGAAAATATATATTTAAATATTTGTTTGTTGCAACATTTAATATATTAAAATCTTTATATTTATTTATGATTTATGATCCAGATGTCATAGTGACGACAGGAACCCATACAGCAGTACCAATGTGTTATATAGGCTGGTTTATGGGAAAAAAAGTGATATACATTGAAAGTTTTGCGAAAAGAACAAGCCCTACCTTAACAGGAAGAATTGTTTATCCTATTGCTACCACTTTTGTTGTACAATGGGAAAGCATGCTGAAGTGTTATCCAAAGGCACAATACTGGGGAGGAATATATTAATGATTTTAGTTACTTTAGGAACACAAAAGGAACCTTTCACAAGACTATTAAAATATATTGAAGAAAGTCAGATCAAAGAAGAAGTCATAGTACAAGCAGGGCATACAAAATATGAAAGTCAGAAAATGAAAATATTTGATTTTATTCCTTATGAAAAAATGAATGAATATATAGAAAAAGCGGATCTTATAATTACACATTCAGGGACAGGTTCTGTATTAATGCCCTTAAAAAAAGGGAAAAAAATAATAGTGTGCGCTAGACTTCAAAAGTATGATGAACACGTAGATGATCATCAAAAGCAGTTGGTAGAGGTTTTTAAAGAGGAGGGATATGTTCTTGAATTGGACGAAGACAATTCATTAGATGAATTGTTAAAACAAATAAAAGATTTTAAACCCAAAAAATATGAAAGTAATACAGAAACCTTTATGGCAAAATTAAGAAAAGAAATTGATTGTTTATAATATACAATTTATAAAAAGAAAAGGAATTACTGATAATGGAAAAAATATTGTTAATAGTACCTGCTTATAATGAAGAAAAAAACATAAAGAGAACCATAGACAGTATAATAAAATTTGAAAAAGTAAAACTTGATTATATTGTGATTAATGATGGATCCAAAGATGCAACAGAAATGGTGTTAAAGGAAAATAATTTCAAATATATATCTCTTCCTTATAACATGGGAATTGGGGTAGCGGTTCAAACTGGATATAAATATGCATATGAGAACAATTATGATATAGCAGTCCAATTTGATGGAGATGGACAACATGATATCGAATATATAGATCAATTAATCAAACCGATTTTAAGAGATGAAGCTGATATTGTTATAGGGAGTAGGTATATAGATACTACTTCTGAATTCAAATCTACATTTTTTCGACAAATTGGAATTAAAGTGATTTCTGCTTTGATTAAAGGGCTAACACAAAAAAGTATAAAGGATGTAACTAGTGGTTATAGAGCTGTAAATAAGAGTTTAATTCAGATATTTTCTAAGGCTTATCCACAAGAATATCCAGAACCAATTACGAATTATGCTATGTTAAAACGGCATTATAGAGTAAAAGAGGTTGGTGTTAATATGTATCAAAGAAAAATTGGAAAGTCTTCTATCAGGTCATTGAAATCTATATATTATATGTTTAATGTTTTTATGTCCATATTATGTTTTAATTTCAAAGAATATAGGGAGGAAAAACATGATATCAATTAATTTAAAATTGTTTTTAGGAATTGTAACGATTGTTTATTTTATTATTATTTTAATAGCCATAAAGAAGGAATCCATGCCTATAAAAAGTTCAATTATATGGTTTTTCTTTGGCATAATTATGGTGATCTGCATTTTTATAGGCCCGTTTTTGGACCTCATTTGTGAAGTAATTGATGTAAAAGAGGTTTCCAATTTATTATTATTTGGTGGATTTATGTCACTCTTAATATTATCATTCGACTTATATGTTTTATATTATAAATTGAAGAAAAATAATATTATATTGGCCCAGAAAGTGGCGATCTTGGAAAATGAAATCAAGAATAAATAATTTAGTTTCTAAATTATACACCCCAGTAAAATATCTTTTTTCATCAGGAATTTCTTTTGTAATAGACCAATTATTGTTTAATATATTAATATTTTTTTATAAAAAAAATGCCTTTGTAATTGTGGCAAAATTAATTGCTAGAGCAATTTCTTCACTGATTAATTTTTTTCTTAATTCCAAACTTGTTTTTTCTAGTAAAGATAGAAATTCGATTTTTAAATATTACGCATTAGTGATGATACAAGCTCTCATTTCCAGCCTTTCTATTTATATACTCAAAAACATTTTTACCGAACTCTCAGTTAGCCTCATAAGCATATGCGTTGATATAATTATTTTTATAATTAATTATGTCATCCAGAAGGAGTGGATTTTTAAATGATATATTTATTAAGATTGATTTTGTTTTGGTTTTCATATATAGGTATCATTCGATTTGTGAAAGACCGCTTAAAAATAGAATGCGATTTTTCATTAGGAATTACTACCTTATTACTAATTATCATTTTATTTCTGGCAAGCATTTTAAACATATTAAAATTGGTGTCATTTGCGTTGTTTATTTTAGGTATTTTATACAACATAATTTTTGCTTTTAAACAATTGAAAAACAAGCACAAAATCCAATTAAACTATAAAATAATTTTCATTGTAGTGTTTTTCATTTACTTAACTTTTATTGCAACACAATTTAAATTTAGCGGGTATGATAATTTTTCTCATTGGGCTTTAATGGCTAAACAGTTGTTTACTTATGATGCATTACCATCCTTTGAATATGGTTTGGTTGACTTTACTACTTATCCCCCTGCTAGTTCTCTATTTATATATTACGTAGGATTGATAGCGGGAAGAGTAGAAACCTCCATGATAATAGGGCAACTTTACTTGACCTTTATATTTTTAACTCCATTAATGGCATTTTTTAAAGAAAAAACAAAAAAGAGCAATGTTGTATTATTTTCTTTATTAACACTATTTATTTTGAATTGTAATATTGCGTTAATGGATTTAATGGTAGATACATTGCTAGGTAGTCTTGGAATTTTCTCCTGTTGCATAGCTTATTATTATAGAAATGATTTGAAAAAAGTTTTTCTATACCTGACTTTGACCTCTAGTATATTTATGATATTAAAAAACAGTGGAGTTTTATTTATTGCTTTTAATGTTATTTTATTATTTATTGTAGGAGTATATAATAAAAAAATAAAAAAATCTATATTATATGGGACATTGCTTTTACTAATTGCCTTTTCATTCTTTGTTTTATGGCAACAACATTTAAAAATGGTGTATCCAGGAGAAACAGGAGTGACGACAAAACATTCTATCAGTTTAGCGAATTTTAGGAGGACTATATCTAAAAATGGAATTGAGCAAACTAAAAAGGTTGGAATGAAATATTTGAGTAGTTTTGCAAATGTAAAAGATAATATTATTTTATATTATTTAGGAGCCATAAATATTTTGATTATTATAATGATGTTCGTTTCTAAAAAGTATAAAGAATTATTACGAACCCTTTTATTTATCGATCTTATGTATGTAGGCTATTGGGCCTGTTTGGGAATTATGTATATTTTGTCTATGCCCTATGAAGAGGCAATTCGATTGGCTTCTTATAGTAGATACATGATGTCATGTATTATTATATTTTTTGGGATTATAGGCATTATTACATTTGAATTAAATTCAAACAAAAATAAATTATATAATATAACACTGTGTTGTTTTATTTTAAGTTCTATTTATTTTAATCCATTTAGTAATTATCAATATTTTTATCGTGGAAATGATCATTCGGAAATTGATGAGATAGAAAAAATAGTAGAGAAGTATCCAATAGATGAATTTAAAGAAAACAATGTATATTTGTATCTTGATTGTGAGTTTACTTCATATTATCATTGGTTGTTACGTTATAAGTATTTTCAAAATAATGTTAGTGTAAAATGTGGCACAACTGATACAACAGCATTAGAAAGCGAAGCAATTGCGATTGTACCATTTTATGCAGAACAGGTAGAACAAAATAATAAAAATCTTGTCAAAATTCGAGAGAATATATTTAAAGTGAAAGTAGAGGAGAATGAAGTATGAAAATAGTGATAGCAGGAACTGGATATGTGGGATTGGTTACTGGTGTAGTGTTAGCGAATACTGGGCATAATGTGACTTGTGTAGATGTGGATCAAAAGAAAATTGACTTGATGAATAGTGGCAAAAGTCCGATTTATGAAGAGGGCTTAGAAGAATTGATGGTAAAAAACAAAGAGCGTTTAAATTATACAACAGATTATAAAAACGCTTACAAAAATGCTGAAGTAATATTTATAGGTGTTGCAACCCCTGAACATGTAGATGGATCAGCTAATTTAGATTATGTGTATGAAGTTGTAAAACAAATCGCCGAAAACCTAGAAAATGATTGTATAGTGGTTATAAAATCGACAGTGCCAATTGGAACGAATGATGAAATAGAAAAATATTTAAAAGAACATGTTAAAGAAAATATTCAAATATCAATTGTAAGTAATCCAGAATTTTTGGCACAGGGAACCGCAGTAAAGGACACATTATATGCTTCAAGAATTGTTGTTGGAACAGAGGATGAAAGAGCCAAAGAAATTATGCGAGAATTGTATGAACCATTGACAAAAGAACCTTATAATGTTCCTTACATTTCAATGAATAGAAAAAGTGCGGAAATGGTTAAATATGCATCCAATGATTTTCTGGCATTAAAAATTTCATATATTAATGAGATTGCTAATTTTTGTGAAAAAGTTGGCGCTAATATAGAAGATGTAACAAAGGGAATGGGCTATGATCCTAGAATTGGAAATAAATTTTTAAAAGCAGGAATTGGATATGGTGGCTCTTGTTTCCCAAAAGATACAAAAGCACTTCATTGGCTTAGTAGAAAATTTGAGGCTGAACTAAAAACGGTGAGGGCTTGTATTGAAGTCAATAAGCTTCAAAAAATTAGAATGTATACAAAATTAAAAAACGATTTTAAATCACTTAATGGAGAGAATGTTGCAGTGCTTGGATTAACATTTAAAGCAGGAACCGATGATATGCGGGAAGCCCCATCAATAGACAATATTGAGCTTTTGTTAGATGCAGGTGCCAACGTTCATGCTTATGATCCTATTGGAATCGAAAAATTTAAAACCGCTATTGCTAATAGAATCCCAGATGAAACTGTACAGAAAAGAATCCAATATTTTGACAATATAGATGCTACAATAAAAGATTGTGTTGCCGTCATGATTATGACAGAATGGCCAGAAATTGTAAATTACGATATTAAGAATTTTAAAAAATTAATGAAAACAGTAGCTATATATGATGGAAGAAATTGTTATTCTTTAGAGGAAATAAAAAAAGAAAATGTAAAATATGAATCGATAGGTAGATAAGATGAGAACGAAAAAAGTTGTACTGAATTTTATTACAGATGTCTTGCCACAACTTATAATCGCTTTCTTAGGAATTTATAAAGTCAAAATATTTTTAAACATATTAGGAGAAAATTCACTAGGACTATATCAGTTATACTCACAAATAATAGCATATTTGATTCTTGCAGAAGGTGGAGTGGGGACAGCAGTACTATTTAGATTATATAAGCCAGTTGAGAAAAAGGATCATAAAACTATAAATAAAATAATGGCAACAGCAAAAGTGCTTTTTCGGTATATAACGTTGGTAATTATTATTTTAGGTATTATAATTTCATTATTTGTTAATTATTTTATAAAAGATTATGATGTTAATCGATTATATATTATATTGACTTTTATCATTTTTCTATTTGGTGAAAGTATACTATATTTAACAGTCCCTGAAAAATGTAGGTTTGATGCAGATCAAAAAAAGTATATTTCCAATATAATATTTCAAATAGGAGCCATTTTAAAATCTATATTAGAGATAGTATGTGTTATTCTTTTTAAAGATTTGTTAGCTATTTTAATATCAATATTGGTTGTTAACATAATAACGAATATGGTATTTTATATAGTATATAAAAAATGTTATGGAAGAATAGAGACAAAAATAAAAAAAGATTATACCATTGTTAGGGATTCTAAACATTTATTTATAAATACAATAGGAAATTTAATTGCAAATAATATAGATGTATTGATAATTTCTAAATTTTTAGGCTTTGGCTATGTAGTAATATATACGACTTATAATTATATAGTTGATACTTTAAGAAAAATTTTGGAAAAAATTACAGGAGCAACGATGACTGGTATTGCAAGCGTTTTAAATAGTGATAAAGATAGAGCTTATGACATTTTTTTAGAGTACAGTTCATTTACTTTTTTTATAGCTAATGTTATTTGTATTCCATTATTTTTCGTAATGAATTCATTTATTAAAATTTGGTATGAAAATGAAATATATACGAATGTTTTGCTTTCGGCTTTGTTTTCAGGCTGCTTATTTTATCAAATAATTAGAATTCCGCTTAAGACCTATACCTTTGCAGCAGGAGAATTTATAAAAATTAAAAAATATGTAATTTTTGAATGTATTGTGAATTTAACTTTGTCATTAATTCTAGTGAATTATATTGGAATAGCGGGAGTTTTAATTGCAACTTTAATATCCTTTATAACTTGTGATTATATTCCCAAATCATTGGTTATATTAAAAGATATTTTAAATACAAAAAGTAAGAAATATTATATTAATCATTTAAAATATGCTTTGATAATTATATTTGAAATTATACTTTTAAACTTTATCAAAATCGAATTAGGTAACATATTTACATGGCTTATTTTTTCCATCATTATATTTATATTGATTTTACTGGTAACACTTTTATATTATCATGTATTAGGAGAAGATTTATTTTTAAAAAGATTTAATATCAAAAGAATTATGAAAAAGGAGAACTAATATGAGTAATAAAGTTTCAATAATTATGCCTACCTATAATGATTCTAATACTATAATTAGAACTTTAACTTCACTTTTAATACAAACATATAAAAATTGGGAATTAGTAATTGTAAATGACGGGTCAACAGATAATACAGCTACGATAATTAACGATTTTATTGATGAGAATCATTTATCTCATAAAATTAAATATTTATATCAGGAAAATCAAGATCAATTAAATGCAATTAAAAATGGGCTAAATTATGCTAAAGGAGAATATCTTTATATATTGCATAGTGACGATTTACTCCCTAATACTGTGTTTTTACAAAATTGTGTTGATTTTATGGATAAGCATTGTAATTGTGATGCAATTATAGGGGATTATATTATTATTGACAAAAATGATAATGTAACGAACATTTGGAAAACACCAAAGTATAGAAAAAAAAGAAGAATACCAGGCCATGTACTATTGAAAAATGGAGGAAATATTTATGGTGATGTTGCGTTTCACAGAAAAAAGATTTATGAAAAATACGTTAAAGCCAATTATTTAGATTGGAATACTCCATTTTGGTTAGATTTTTCAGAAAATCAAGTGAAAATGTTAAATGTATGCAAAATGAAATTTCCAATCTTAAAGTATAGACTAGATGGTACAAATTATAATACAAACGAGATAGGAAAACATAATGTTTTAAATGGTGAATTAAGGACTATGACAAATATTATGAAGTATTATAATATACCATTATTTCGATTACAGCAATTCTTTTATAATTTATTTAGGAGAAGATATATACGAAACTTAAGATTATCCCCATATATACCATTGATTTACTTTAATGGAGAACAAAAAGGAAAAGATCAAATATTAGACAAAGCCATTAAAAGGGTATATCCTAATGGATATTCTAATAATTTATGGTTAAGCTCTTTGGTCACTTTTTATTCTAAAAAAAGTGATAGAAAAATATTTGTGGAAGAGGTAAAAACGGAAGATGTTTTAATAGGAAGTGATTTGCGCAAATTTACAAAATTGTTGTTTGAAGGGAGTTTGCCTAAAATTTATTATATGTTATTTGATGAAATGAAGAATGGCTTTAATACAATTGTTGTAAAAAGTGATAAAATGAAATCTAATTTAGAAGACATTGTAAAATTTTTATGTATTGGAAATGATGTAAAAGTAATTATAAGAAAGAAGTGATTGAATGCAAATTCCTAAGATAATTCATTATGTGTGGATGGGGAAAAAGCCAAAACCTAAAAAGATCGAAAAATGTATAAAAACTTGGGAAAAAAAGTTGAAAGATTATGAAATTATTGAATGGAATGAATCTAATTTTGATATAAATTCTCATCCATTTGTAAAAAAAGCCTATCAGGAAAAAAAATGGGCATTCGTGAGTGATTATGTTCGGGCCTGGGCTATCTATAATCAAGGGGGAATATATTTAGATACAGATGTTTATGTAATTGATTCATTAGATGAATTGCTTGATAATGAGGCATTTGTTGGCTATGAAGCTCCAAATTATCCCTTTACAGCTGTATTTGGGGCAGTAAAAAAACATCCATTTGTAAAAGACATGTTAGATTATTATGATTCATTGGATCATTATAGTTTTAATTTTGAAGATAATAATACTTTATCAGTATCAAAATTATTGATAGAAAAATATGAGTGCAAGATTGGAAATATAGAACAACTACTAAAGACTGGAATCAAGGTGTATAAGGATGATGTATTGTGTAACCCATCTGAACATTCTAAAACTGTACATTTATTTTTCGGAAGTTGGACTGGAAAAAACAATTTTGAACGAAAGAAACACGAGTTTTTAAGATCTAAATTGAGTAATAAATTTAATATTAAATTGTATTGCACATATAGAAATATCAAAAAATTTTTTCGGAGATAGAATATGACAAATAGGGGAATTCTCTTAAAGGAATCCTAATTATATTGGTTGTGATAGGACATGTTTGCTTCTCTTTAAACTTTCCATTTTTTGTATCTATGATATTGATATAGCATTTATTTTCTTAATTTTCTATTCGTGTGGCTATTTTTTAAAAAACTATAAGGATAATTAATATTAATCGTTTTTCTTTTATGGCTTTTCATCAAAAATAAAATGTTAAATAAAATCTTTGTTGGTTAGGAGGAAGTATGAAAATATCTACAATTATACCAGTTTATAACACTTCCAAATATTTAAAAAAATGTATAGATAGTATTATTAACCAATCTATTGGGTTCCAAAATATAGAATTAATTATGATAAATGATGGCTCAACAGATAATAGTGAACAAATTATCAAAGAGTATCAGTCTAGGTACGATAATATTAAATATATATATCAAAAAAATAGCGGACAAGCTTCTGCAAGAAATAAAGGACTTGATATTGCAACGGGAGAATATATATCTTTTGTTGATAGTGATGATTGGATTGATCAGGATATGTATGTAGAACTTTATCATTCCGCTATCAGTGCAAATTATGATATCGTTACATGTGATTATACCTTTATCAAAGGTGACAAAAAAGAATATGTATCATTTGATTTTATACCTGATAGTAATAAAAATTTTATCGTGATGAACACGGGTCCGTGTAATATGATTATCAAAAAAGCCTTTCTAGAAACAGAAAAGTTTGAATTTCCAGTGGGAATTATTTATGAAGATTTAGCGTCTATTCCTTCATTGGGAATAGATGCTAACATAATGCATTTAAAACAATCATTTTATAATTATTTGGTACGAGAAAATTCTACAATGAATAAAAAAAGCTATTCTTCAAAAATGGAAGATATATTTTTATCCTTAGAAAATTTATATACCATATTTCAAACCAAAGATTCCAAAAATGATTATCGTGAAGAACTAGAATTTTTATACATAAGGCGCTTAATGATGAGCGCAAGTTTAAGATTTATTTCCTATGGTGATCCAAACCAATGTATCAAAAGGATAAAAAAAGAAATCCAATTAAAATTTCCAAATTGGAGAAAAAATAAATATTATCGAAAGTTATCCTTTAAACAAAGAATAGTAGCACTTTTGACTTTTTATCAGCAAAGAAAAATTTTACATATATTATATGATATTAATAATAGGAGGAAGATATGAAGTATTTAGTAATAGCACCTGGATATCCAAGCGAAGAAAATAAATACAATAATGGTTTTGTACATGGTAGGGTAAAACTTTACCTAGAAAGAAAATTGGATATTACAGTGTTTAGTTATACATCGGGGGACTTGAATGAATATGAATATGAGGGAGTAAAAGTATATACTGGTGGAAAAGATGCTTACATTCAATTTTTAAAGCAACATCAATTTGATAAGTACCTAATTCATTTTGGATACAAAAGAATTTTGAAACCACTGATTCATATATATCCAAGTGCCGAAATTATTATGTGGGTTCATGGAGCAGAAGCACTAGGATGGTATCGTAGATTATTTGCTTTTAATCCTAGAAAGCCATACAGATTTTTAGGTTATATATTGCTTGATACAATACAATTAAGATATCTTCACAATTTTATTATGAAAAATTATAATGTTACCTTTGTATTTGTTTCGGAATGGATGAAAAACATATTGGAAAAAGACTCCCATACTGTTGGAAAAATTAAAAAATATGAAATTATTCCTAACGTGATTAATGATAAGATATTCCAATATCATAAAAAAACTGCGAATGATCGGTTTCATGTCCTCAGTATCAGGACGTATCAATCCAAGAAATATGCTAATGATTTATCAGTAAAAGCAATATTAGAATTATCAAAAGAACCGTTTTTTGATCAATTGACATTTACCTTATATGGCGATGGGAGATTATTCGAAAAAACATTAAAGCCATTGCGTCAATTTAAAAATGTAAACATTCATAAAAAGTTTTTAAACCATCATGAGATAAGCGAAGTACATAGGCAAAATGGAATTATGTTGATTCCAACGCGTCAGGATGCCCAAGGAGTATCTATGTGTGAAGCCATGATGAGTGGATTAGTTCCAGTTACCTCAAATAATACAGCAATACCAGAATATTTGCCAATTGATTGTGGTTATTTAGCAAATAACTATCATGAGCTTGCCAAAGCCATAAAAGAAATGTATTATAACCAAGAAGAATTTTTAAAGAGATCAGAAAATGCACATCATTTTATTCTGAAAAAATGTTCTTCAAAAATAATAATGGATAAGGAATTAGAGGTAATCAAAAGTGCAAGAAACAATTCTCAGAAATAAAAAGAGTTTACTTTTAATTATAATGGCATTCATTTTTATCATTATAATGTTATCCTTATCACATTGCTTATTGATTCATTTTAATCATTTAAAACAGAGGAATTATGGTAAAACGATTGATGGCCCGATAAAAGATTTTTTAGACATAAAACCAGAAATATATGTACCAATAGTTCCAAATGAGGAACCAGAACCACCAGCAATTGAGATTCCATTACATGAACGTGCTAACAGCATTCCCATTTTAGCTTATCATAGTTTTATGTGGAAACAAGATAGGCAAAAATATGCCAAAGATGATAAGTACACAATGAATATAGAGGATTTTGATGAACAATTAAATTATTTATATCAGAATGGTTATCATACTATTGATTATAGGGAATTGTATCAGTGGCTAAAAGGAGAAATTGAACTTGACAACAAAAGTTTTATGATAACAATAGATGATGGAAATATATCTGCATATCATCTTGCTCTTCCTGTAATTGAAAAATATAATTACAGTGCTATTATATTTGTAATAGTAGGACGATTAAAACCCACATCAATTGCATATGATCCACAAACAGTAGGTTTTTTTGGAGATGATATTGTAAAAGATATAGAAGATCATCATAAGGCAATTACATTAGGATCCCATTCAACCTATTTACATGCAACAATTGATGGGAAAAATCCAATGGAGGTTTTGTCATATGAGGACTTATTAAATGACTTATCGGTTTCCAAACAAAGATTGAACACAGATGTTTTTGCATATCCTTTTGGAATGTATAATGAAGCCTATTTAAATGCAACTAAAAATGCAGGCTTTAAAATGGCTTTTACGTTTAAACCTTCTGGAAGAGCAAGAAGGACAAACGGAGTATATGAAATACCAAGGATAAATATAAACTCAGAAGTATCATTTAGAAAGTTTAAAAGATTAGTCGAAACGGATTGGTAGAAGGAGATAAAAGATGGTAAAAGTAATGACAGTATTTGGCACAAGGCCAGAAGCCATAAAAATGGCCCCTTTGGTGAAAGAATTAAAGACCAGAAAGGAAATAGAGACCATTGTATGTGTGACTGCACAACATAGGGAAATGTTAGATCAGGTGTTAGAAGCATTTGACATTAAGCCAGATTATGATTTAAATATTATGAAACAGGGACAAACCTTGGCGGATGTGACAACAAGGGCCTTACAGGGACTAGAAAAGGTAATCAAAGAGACGAATCCTGATATAGTACTTGTCCATGGAGATACAACAACTACATTCGCAGGAGCTTTGGCTGCTTTTTATAATAGTGTTTCGATTGGGCATGTAGAAGCTGGACTTAGAACATGGGATAAATATTCCCCGTATCCAGAAGAAATGAACCGACAAATGGTTGGATGTATGGCTGATATGCATTTTTCCCCAACAATCGTAAGTGCAGAAAATTTATTAAATGAAGGAAAGAAAAAGGAAAATATTTATATTACAGGAAACACAGCCATTGATGCCATGAAAACAACGGTAAGAAAAGATTATCAACATGAAGTATTGGATTGGGCTAAAGATAGTAAAATGATTTTATTGACTGCCCATAGAAGAGAAAATCTTGGAGATCCAATGTTTCACATATTTAAAGCCGTAAAAAGAATCGTGGATGAATTTCCAGATATCAAAGTGATTTATCCAATTCATCTGAACCCTAAAGTGAGAGAAATTGCCAGAGAAGTTTTAAAAAATTGTGATAGGGTTAAATTAATTGAACCGTTAGAAGTAGTTGATTTTCATAACTTTATTAATCAGTCCTATATTATTTTAACGGATAGTGGAGGAATTCAAGAAGAAGCTCCTTCACTTGGAAAACCTGTGTTAGTTCTTAGAGATACCACAGAGCGTCCGGAAGGGATTACTGCAGGGACATTAAAACTAGTTGGGACAGAGGAAGAAAATATTTATAATGAAACAAAAGTATTACTTACTGATAAAGCTGAATATGAAAAAATGAGTCGTGCAAGCAATCCCTATGGGGATGGAGAAGCTAGTAAACGTATAGTGGATGCAATTATGGAAAGATTTTCAAAATAAGGAGAAATCAATGAAAGTAATTGCGTATGACTTTGATGGAACCATCTATGATGGAGATTCTTCCATTGATTTTTATAAATTTTGTTTAAAAAAGAAAAAAAGCATTTGTAAATATTGGCCGAGGCAATTATGGTTTTTCGTACTTTATATTTTGGGCATAAAAACAAAAACAGAAATGAAAGAGGTATTCTTTTGTTTTTTGAAAGATTTTAAAAATCAAGAACAACTAATAAAAGAGTTTTGGGAAATTCATTATAAAAAGATGAAAAATTGGTATTTAGAAAAAAAGCATTCTGATGATATTATTATTTCGGCTTCTCCAGAATTTTTATTAGAGATTCCTTGTCAAAAGTTAAAGGTAAAGGATTGTATTGCTTCTGTAGTAGATCAAAAAACAGGAAAGTTTTTAAGAGAAAACTGTCATGGAGAAGAAAAAGTAAAAAGATTAAAAGAAAAATATAAAAATGTAATCGTTGCAGAAATGTATACAGATAGTAGTGTAGACTTACCTATGATTGAATTATCTAATAAAGGTTTCAAAGTAAAAAAAGATAATATAATTCCTTATTATGATTATCAGGAAACGACCTTTGAAAAAATAAAACATACCTTTTTTACTCCAACGTTTATTCGTTTTGTTCTTGTAGGTTGCTTAAATACTTTTAATGGTGTATTATTTTCTTTTTTGTATTCTTTACTGATTGAAAATGCAACATTGGCTTTTGCTATAGGATATATCACTAGCCTAACTATTTCTTACTTATTAAATAGTTATATTACATTTCGTGATAAGTATTTAACATTTTCAAAATTTATGAAATTTTGTATTTCCTATATTCCAAATTTCTTGATTCAATTACTTTGCGTTTATATAATTACTAATATATTAGGATTATATAAATTGATTGCTTATATGATAGCTGCTATTATAGGGATCCCAATTACTTATTTGGCTTTGTTATTACTTCCATTTAAAAAAAAGAAATAAATTTAAAATATTGCATATAATATATTGATTTCAGCAATTTGACATTCTATTTTAAATATGGTAGAATGTTGATTGTAAATTGAAATGGCACATTATTCTAGTCAATTTCGTTTATTATGAGGGTGGCCCTAAAAAGTCACTAAAGAGCATATCTGTGAAACTTCTTGTGCTTGCTTCTTACGCCCAGTTTGGGGTGAGTGCTGGGAGGGATAGATGATTGGGCAACTGTAATGGCATACAGGAAAACCGACCCACCATCTTGGAGACCTAATCTTGTTATTTCCCTATACACGAAAGTTGATGGAGAAGTGACGACTTAGGATTAAACCTACTATGTGATGATAAGTTACGAGTAGTGTAGCTTGTCCTGAGTGAGTATTTGGGGATTATTGAACAGCTTTTATTTGAATGGCCAACCAAATAAAAGAATTGCAATATGAAACAATACTTGCAAAAAGGAACTAATAATAAACAGAGTTGTCGAGGAAATCTCCTAGAGTGTCTATTTATATAGGATTGCAGTGCGTACTCAGTGGCAATCAAGTCATATATTCGGTGACGATATATTTACTTCTATAATGGGGAACCCCTCTTCTGGTAACGGGAGAGTTTGAAGTAAGGGAAATCCTACTTGACCTTAAGACGCAAAGTTTACTATATAGATAGCCATTTTTTTTGTATATTTTTAGGAGGTAGATGATGGGAAAATATATGAATGAATTAAATAAAAATAAAAAGTTTAAAAAGGAGAAAAAATTAGTTGATTATAGTTGGATTTTAAAGATATCAATGATTGCTTTTACCTTATCTATTGTATTTTCATTGCTTTCTGAAACAGTAATGCCAAAAGTAAATCTTTGGATCGGAATTGTCATTTTGATTTTATTTATTGGAATAGGAATCGCATTCGATATGGTAGGGGTTGCAGTAACAGCGGCCGAAGAAACTCCATTTCATTCCATGGCGGCTAGAAAGGTAAGAGGGGCAAAGGTAGCAGTTAAATTTAAAAGAAACGCGGCTCAGGTTTCTTCATTCTGCAATGATGTAATTGGAGACATTTGTGGGATTGTATCAGGTTCTACTGGGGCTATTTTGTCAATTACAATATCCAACTCGTTACAGATAGACGCTTTACTAGTAAGCTTACTTGTAACTGCCTTAATTGCAGCCTTAACAATTGGTGGAAAAGCGATGGGGAAGGGGTTTGCAGTGACCAAAAGTAATGTGATATTATTTGAGTTTTCTAAAATTGTATCTTTAATTTATAATCCTAAAAAATAGTAGAAATTAAATTCTACTATTTTTGTGTTTTGAAAAAAATATGAAAAGTGTTTTTGTATATTCATAAATGTATAAAAGTATTATTCCACTTAATATAGAACAACTAAAAACCAAAATAATATTAACCATTAAACTATTTGTAATATTTAAAATAGACATATGTTGCATAATAAATAAATAATGTGTTAAATAAATGAAATAACTATATTTATCATTGCGCTTTAACAGCAAATTGTATTTAATTTGGAATTTATCAAAAATAATATAAAGTACAAAATATAGCATAATTCCCAGAAATACTCGTCCAAAATCAGAAAGGATAGATATATGACTAGTAACAAAACTTGGAAGATTGATAGGTAGATGATACCAATAAATAATACGAAAAGGGAATAGACATAAAAATAAAATAAACATTGAAATAAAGAAATTCTTTTTTTCTTTTTTTAAAGTACAGTGTTTGGTAAAATAATATCCTAATACATAATTACATATCCATGCTGGATTGATGTTAACCACGTGAAATTCAAACAGTAAGATAGTAATTAATAAAAATAAGATCAAAGTTTTTAAATGGCCCTTGTTTTTAAATAAAATTTGTAATATTGGAGTAATGACATAACAAATTAAAATATAACTTACAAACTATGTGTTATCTAAAGAGAATAATCTTCCACAAAAGCCCCCAAAGCCAAGTACATTAGCTAAAATGAATAATTTAGAATATTTAATATTATATAAGAAATAATCTACACAAGTTATGATTAACACTAAAATGCTAAGTGGCAATAATATTTTTATTAGTCTTTGCTTGTAAAACTGTTTCCAGTCTTTTATTTCTTTTTGTCCATATAAATATCCTGAAATAAAAAAGAAGATTTGTACTCCTATAGTAAGCCAATAATAAAAAGAAATATCCAACTGTTGATAAATGTGGCAAAATATAATTAAAGAAGCAAATCGAATTAAAGGTATTGTTATATTTTTTCTTTCATAAAATTCTTCAATCTAGTGTATTTTTACTATTTCTCATTATCACATACATTTTGAAAGAAAACAAAATTCCTTATGATAGCTTATATTATTTAAATAACTCGGTAATATTAATATTTAATGCATTTGCAATTCTTCCCAAAACAGCTATGGTTAAATGCTTATTGCGATGTTCATTTTCAATATCACAAATATATTCTCTAGATAAGTCTGTCATGTCAGCTAAATCCTGTTGTGTCAAATGCTGTCTTAGACGATAATACTTAATGTTTTTTCTGATGATAGAATAATAATATTCATCATTATGAACATACATTTTCGTCCTCATAAGAATCACCTACATCTATTTTCTTAGAAAAAAGTCTTTAAATATATAGGCTGACAGCCACATTTTGTGTTATAATGAGTCTAGGTATAAAAATAGGAGGTGCGAAATGAGAGAATTAGAATACCCATTTGATAATGACTATATTTTAAAGAAAAAAAAGTCTTTAAAAAAAGTTGTGTTCAACTTTATGACTGATTGAGATATTCAGAATAAGCGACATTTAA
>CANPBV010000003.1 GCA_947572405.1 uncultured Mycoplasmatota bacterium
TTAACAAAAGGTCTTCCTTTTTTGTACTCCATCCCCAAACCATTTTACACTATCTGGTTAGAATGTATAGTTGTAATTTTTAGAAAATTAAGATACAATAGAGGCAACAACGAAAAGGAGGAAACTTCATGATAGAAAGTTTTAAAAAAATATTCTTGATGTCTATTTTATCTTCAATTTTCTTTATTATAATTGGATTATTTTTGATTATGAAACCAGATACTACAATGGCTATTATTTCATACGCGATTGGATCATTGATAATGGTGAGTGGTACAATTTTCTTAATTAAATATTTTACAAATAAGGAAGGATATACAATGCTTAGTGGTGAATTAATATTAGGAGTTATCTGTGTTATTGTTGGAATTTCTTTATTTTTAAATCCAAAAGCTCTAGCAAGCATTATTCACTTTATTTTGGGCATGTGGATTATTATTAGTAGTGTTACAAAAATTCAGTATGCATTTCAATTGAAAATTTATAATAATAAAGCTTGGGTTACAACAATGATACTAGCCGCAATTACATTCATTTGGGGATTGTTATTATTATTTGACCCATTTGAAGGGGCCATGTTAATCACTCAAATTATTGGAATATTTATTTTGGTATATGCAATCTTAGAGTTAATTGAAATCTTTATTATCAAAAGGAATTTAAAAAATGTTAAAGAAGGAATTATTGAGATAATAAAATAGAGGACCTTAAAAATCTTCTATTTTTTGTTATTAATTGCTTTTTCAAATACAGGAAGCATTCCAATTCCATTTTTCCTATGAGGTGGCAATCCATAAATATCATGACCTGGAAATTCATTTCCTTCTATTAAAAGTGGCCCGTGGTTAGAGATGGCAACATCCCATCCAACTAAACCAACTTGCGGAACTACTTTTGCTGCTTCTAATACGAGTTCCTTTACTTCGTCCCATTGTGGAATTTGAAAATCTTGAATTATCGTATCCGTTTCTGGATGTTTTTCAAAAACCATGTTTTTTTTATTTACAGCTGGATATGCAATTTTTCCAGTTTTGATATCAATAGGAGCTACCATGCCTCCAGCATTAAAATTATCTACTATTTTTCCACAGCCAATTCTAGAATAAGCTGCAATAATTTTCGATTTATTATTTTTATAAATGCTAATTACTCGGATGGTATTGATAGAGCTTGGATTTAAAGAACTCATAATTTCATTCTGAATTACTAATTCTTCTGCCAAAAATAAATGTTCTTTCATTAAATATTGATAAAGATTTTTATCCTTCCATTCGCTAATTTCAATTTTTTGCATGTTGTCTCCATGAGTTCCATTTAATGGCTTTACAAATATTGCCTTTTTATTTTCTATAAATTTTTGAAAAGCCTCCTGATTACTACCATTTAATAAAATCCATTCTCTTTTAATAAAATCTTTAAACATTTTATTAAATTCTTCCTTACGTGCAAATAAGTAAGTATAATTTTTATCATTGTACTTTTTGATATAAGAATTATTAATTCCCCTTGTTAATATCGTCTTTCTTTGGGCCTTATTTAAGTTATACATCTCAAATAAAAGATAATCTAAATATCCAGCTTGGTATTTAAACCCACAATATATAACGTCAAAAAAAATAAAAAATTTTGACTTTCCTGTTTTTTTATTCACTTCATTAATTGTGTTAAAGAATTTTTTATAATCCATATTAAAAATACGTTTTATTAAATAACTTAACTTTTTCACATTATCACCTTTTCCATTGTAACATATTTTTCCTCAAAGATACATAGATAAAACTTTCAAGAAATTGAAAAGAAGAAATTCAATCATCTCCGTTCCATCAAAACATTAGCTAGCTATTTTCATATTTCTAGCCTAAAGATAAATTGGCAAATGAAAAATATTTTGAAAAATCTATAGATTATCCTGTACTACCTTTTAAGGCTTTTGCGTTTTTATATCAAACTTTTGTTCACAAAAAAAGAAGTTCATAAATAGGAAGCTTCTTATACATTAAACCTGAAATGGCAAATATCTCCATCTTGCATAATATATTCTTTGCCTTCTAGACGCATCTTTCCAGCTTCTCTTACTGCTTTTTCATTGCCACATTCTTTCAAATCATCATAACTCATAATTTCGGCTCGAATAAAACCACGTTCAAAATCAGTATGAATAATTCCAGCACATTCTGGGGCTTTCATTCCTTTTTTATAAGTCCAGGCTCTACATTCATCACTTCCAGCAGTAAAATAGGTCGCTAACCCTAATAGAGAATAGGTTGCTTTAATAAGTTGGTCTAATCCACTTTCTTCTATTCCCAACTCCTTTAAAAATTCCTTTTTCTCTTCTTCTTCTAATTCACTTAACTCAGATTCTACCTTCGCACTTACTGTAATTACCTCTGAACCTTCTTTTTTGGCATATTCTTTTACTTTTCCTACATACTCATTATCATCATTTCCCAAATCATTTTCGCTAATATTTGCCATATAAATAATTGGTTTCCCAGTTAATAAATGAAATGGTTTTAAAATTTTCTTTTCTTCCTCCGTAAATTCCATTTTCCGAACTGGCTCATTTTTCTCTAATTGCTCCTTAATTCTATTCAATAAACTATATTCTGCAATTGTTTCCTTATCTTTTGACATTCCTGCTTTTTTTCCAATTCTTCCAATTCGATTATCAATGACCTCTAAATCAGCAAGTAAAAGTTCCACATTAATAATTTCAATATCACGAATTGGATCTACACTATTTTCTACATGAATAATATTAGAATCGCTAAAACACCTAACGACTTCTACAATCGCGTCTACTTCTCTAATATGAGATAAAAATTTGTTTCCTAATCCTTCTCCATTAGAGGCGCCCTTTACTAGTCCCGCAATGTCTGTAAATTCAAAAGTAGTTGGTACCAAACTATCAGGTAAATAAAGATTTTGTAGAAAATCTAATCTAGCATCTGGCACAGTTACTACTCCTACATTGGGATCTATTGTTGCAAATGGATAATTTGCCGCTAAAATATTTTTTTTTGTAATTGCATTAAATAATGTTGATTTTCCTACATTTGGTAGTCCTACAATTCCAGCTGTTAAACTCATATTTATACCTCTTTCCTAAAAACCATTATACTATATATCATCGCTTTTTCAAAGAAAATACAAAAACTTAATGAATGGTTTAAAAAAATAGAAATAAATTTCTATTCTCTTACATTAATCTTCATAATAGATTTCAGTTACTTTTTCATAGAATGTTGACTGATATTGATTAAATAATTCAATATTCTCTTTGTAATTTGGTTCTGTATTTGCCTCTGGAATTGTTTCATTTACTTTTTCTACAACAATGTTTGCCTGCTCAATTGCTTTTGTAAAAGATGATTTGATTAATCCATATTCATTTCCTAATGAATCGACAAATTTCATATATTCATCTTTCTTTTTATAATTGTCGTTTAATAATTCTATAGTATGATTAATATCCATACTTTCCCCTACTGAATTTGTTCCATTTTCCAAATAGTGACTAATATCGCAAATTCCATCATTCCAAATTGTAGTTAACCAATTATTGACTTCCATCAACTTTTCTATGATTTCTTCTTTGCTCATCTCGGCTTCCACAGTATCTTTCGTTTTTTCCTTTCCACATCCACACAAACATAAACAACAGATCGCTAAACAACATAATATTTTTTTCATTGCCATTCCTCCTATTTTTATTTTATTAAAACTATGTCTAAATGTCAATAAAGTTCTAACCAAAAAAAGGATAGATCTCTATCCTACAGTGTTGTAAAACCGTTGATCCCAAGTGGCAATCCTGCCATATACCAACATACTAAAATTAAAATCCACAATCCTGCTACCATCAATGTCACTGGCATCATTAATTTCATAGTACCAAATATTGTAACTTCCTCACTTGTTTTATTATCCTTCTGCAAAAACGCTATCATAACAATAAAATAAATGAATAAAGGGGTCATTGCTTTTCCAATTCCATCAGAGACTTTAAATATAAATTGCGTAAAATCTGGTGTAATATTTGCCCTCATGAAAAGGGGAATAATAATAGGTGAAGCCAAACTCCATTTTGTAACATTTGATGGTATTAAAATACCCATTAATATAATCGCTATTACGAAACTGATAATAAGTGGAATTCCTGAAAATTGAAAAGAACTTAAGACTTCTATAATGTTTGTTGCAATAACCTCCCCTAAGTTTGTCCATTCCAATAAACCTGTCATAACAGAAGTAAAAAACATTAATACAAACACGTAGCCAATATTATCAAAACTCTTTGATAAATCGTAACTATATTCATGAGTATTTTTAACATTACCAGAAAAATATCCATAAATGCCTCCGCAAAGCATTACAATAATTAAGAATATAAACATAATTCCATCTCTAAATGGGGCTGTTTCACTAAATAATTTTGCAATATATGTCTCTTCTGTATTATCCAATAATAACCCAGATCCTGGAAATCCTGGAATAATCATATATATAGTAACTACTAACATGATAATAAAGAACACATGGCTAAACATTAAGGCCCTCTTTGATACTACCAAGTCATCCTCCTCTTCTATTGGTTTTTTAAATTTTGGTTCTAAAAATTTATGGATTAATAAACTACCAACAAAAGCTAAAATTACAGTACTGGCTAACATAATATAAATATTGGATAACAATCCAAATTGATAATTTTTATCAACATCAATTGTTGCTGCCGCCTGTGTTAATTGCCCTAATTGATAAGCATTAAAATTATAGTAAACTCCTGTTCCATATCCTAATGTAATTCCCAAAAATATGGTTAGTACCCCTAACATCTGATTTTTTCCTAAATACTTATACATAACACTTACAAGAGGAATTAAAATAATATAACTATATTCTCCTATGATAGAAGATATAATTCCAAGTAAAAATACCAAAAAAGTAGTTGCTGTTGCATTTAACTTTTTAAACCGTGAAAATATTGCTTTAAATAGACCACTTGCATCCCCAATACTAACGGCAATGAAAGACATAATAATGAGCACCAAAGGTTCGAATGAGCGAAAATTAACAACGATATTGCTAAAGATATATTTGATTCCCTCTACTGTAAATATATTTTTTACTGTTACAAGAGATGACTCTAAAGTCCCATTTACAATAGAAGTTCGATGTCCTTGTATTCCTAAAATGGAAAAAATAGAGCTCAAAAACATAATCAAAAATGTTAATAAAATAATCGTTATAACTGGTCCTAACATTAATTTCTTTTTATTTTTTTTCTTCATAGGTTCCTCCTACTCACTAATTACTTTCTTCATTTTTTTATTAAATTCTATTCTTGGAAGCATGATACTTCTTCCACATCCATTACATTTTATTTTGATATCGGCTCCTACCCTAGTTACTTCCCATTCATTAGTGCCACATGGATGTGCTTTTTTCATAACGACAATACTTCCTATTTTATATTCTTTCACTATGTATCACCACCTGTGGATAAGGAATTGTAATATGATTTGTATCAAAAGCTTGTTTGATTGCCCTCCGAAGTAATCTTTCTACCCCATATTGTTCCATTGATTTGCAAGGAGCTACAATTCGATATGTTATTCCGTTTTCACCTAAAGATTGCACTCCCAATAATTCTATTTTCCCTTTTAGCATAGGAATTTTCTCTTGTTCTTCTGCACACATTTGCGATAAAACCTTTTCCACTTTCTCTAAATTTGATTCATATGCTACTTGCATATCAACAATAGCCATAGAACTATGCATATTAAAATTGGTTACTTCGGTTAATGTACGGTTAGAAACAATTTTTGTTTCCCCTGTATAAGCTTGTATTCTTGTCGTTTTTAACCCCAAAGAAATAACTTCTCCTTTAAATCCACCAACTTCGATCCAGTCTCCAACTCGAAATTGATCCTCAAAAAGAATAGAAATCCCTGAAATTATATCTTTTAATAAATCTTGCATAGCTAGTCCTAATACAGCTCCAATTACTCCAAATGACGCTAGTATGGCTTTTGTATCAATTCCATATACATTTAGTATCAGCAAAATATCAATAGATAAAATAATGTATTTAATAACACTTTTTAATACGGTTAGTATTGTTTGTCTTTTTTTCTGATCTACTCTTTTAGCTGGAATTTTTGAAAAATGTTTTATAATTTTGCCAATTGTTATATAGATTACAATACTACAAATAATAATTAGTGAAGGTTCTATCACTTCTTTTATCAGTACAACTTCTTTCAAAGTTTCCATATATTACTCCTTCACATTTAGAATCTCTAAAATTCTATTTAAATCAGCAACATTACTAAAATGTATTTCCACTTTTTTATCTTTTATTTTTACCTTTGTATCCAATTTTTCTCTTAATAAATCTTCTACATATTTATAGTCATTGTTGCTTTCTTTCTGTCTATTTATTTTTACCTTTTTTTCAACATTTTTATCAGCAGCAATAGATTCAATTTCTCGAACAGGGAGTTTTTCTTCGATGATTTGGTGGGCCAGTTCAATAATTCTTTCCTCTGATTCTAATTTGCTTAACACCCTAGCATGCCCCATACTGATTGTTCCATTTGCTACTTCAGTTTGAACTTCTTTTGGAAGTCTTAAAAGCCCTAAAATATTCGTAATATGGCTTCTACTTTTTCCAATTCTTTTTGATAATTCCTCTTGTGTAATATCTAAGCTTTCAATCATTCTCCGATAAGCTTCTGCTTCTTCTATTGCACTTAAATTTTCTCTTTGTAAATTTTCTAAAAGTGCGATTTCCATCATTTGTTCATCTGTAAATTGTCTAATAATGGCAGGAATTTTCTCTAAGCCAGCCATTTTACTAGCACGATATCTTCTTTCCCCTGCTACTATTTCATAACCTTTGATACTCTTTTTCACAATAATCGGCTGAAATACACCATGCTCTTTGATCGAATTAGCCAGTTCTGCCAAACTTTCATCCTTAAATACTTTACGTGGTTGATATGGATTTGGACGAAGTTCAGAAATATCAAGTTCCATAATTTCCTCTTTAGAAGTTGTTTCATAAATTTGTCTTTCCATACTTTCAATATCTAAATTATCACTGTTGAAAAGTTGTTCTAAACCTCTTCCTAATGCTCTTCTACTTTCCATTTCTTTCTAATACCTCCTTTGCTAAATTAAGATATGCTTCTGTTCCTCTACTATTTGGGTCATAAGCAATGATTGGTTTTCCATGACTTGGAGCTTCTGATAAACGGACTAGTCTAGGAATAATAGTATCATAAACACGTTCTTTAAAATAACTTTTAATATCTTCTACTACCTCTAGTCCCAAGTTAGTACGATTATCTAACATTGTAAGTAATACACCTTCTATATCTAAAGTCGGATTTAGATTTTTTTGCGCTAACATAATCGTATTTAATAATTGCATAATCCCTTCTAACGCAAAAAACTCACATTGTACAGGAATGATAACAGAGTCAGATGCACTTAACGCATTGGTTGTTAATATTCCTAAAGAAGGTGGACAATCAATAATAATGTAATCAAACATCGATTTTGCTTCATCTAAATATTTTTTTAATTGAGATTTTGGTTTAAAACCGGGTTCTAATCTGCCTTTTTCTAACAATTCTAAATCGGCTCCTGCTAATACAATATTTGAAGTAATAATATAAAGATTTTTAAATTTAGTTTTAACGATTACTTCATCTATTGTTGCATTATCAATCATCAAATCATAAATGTTTTTTTTCACTTCTCCCTTATCAATTCCAACTCCTGTTGTGGCATTTCCTTGGGGATCTAAATCAACTAATAATACCTTTTCCCTTAAAGCCCCTAAAGAGGCCGCTAAATTAATACTAGAAGTTGTTTTTCCAACGCCCCCTTTTTGATTAACTAAGGCTATTATTTTTCCCATTTACATCACCATTTCCTAATTACGTTCTATATCATATTTTATCATAAATATCTATTGATAGCTATCTTAATTTTTGAAAAATAAAAAAAGATATTTCCCAACTTTATCAATATCTTTGTTTTATACATATTTTATAATTCATTTTTATTGTTTTTAAAAAAGAAGAATTATTTTTCTAATCCTTCTAATTTTTCTATTAATTCTTCTTTGGATAAATTTTCTATATCTTCAAGTCCCTTTTCTAAAGCAATTTCTTTTAATTCATTCAGTGATAAATCCTTCAAACTAGCTTCTTTAAAATCACTTTCATCTATTTCTTTATCATCGTCTGGCATACAGCCATGTTTTACAAGATAATCGATCTGCTCTTTGGTAATTGTTTCATATTCTAATAATGTCGTTGCAATTAAATCTAATAATTTTTTATTTTCATTAATCACTGTTTTCGCTCTTTCATAGCATTCATGAATAATTTTTCTTTGCTCCTGATCAATTTCAAATGCTACTTGACTTGAAAAATTTCTACTTTTATTATAATCTCTTCCTAGAAAAACACTAGATTCCTGATGTTCAAATTGAACTGGACCTAACTCACTCATACCATATTCTGTAACCATGGCACGGGCAATTTTTGTCGCTTTTTCAAAATCATTATGAGCCCCTGTAGTTACTTCATGAAAAATAAATTCTTCTGCTACACGTCCACCAAGTAATCCACTTATCATACCTAATAATTCACTTTTTGTTTGTAAATAGGTTTCTTCTTTAGGAAGCATTAAATTATATCCACCAGCTGATCCTCGTGGCACAATGGTAATTTTTTGAACCTCATTTGCTCCATCTAGGCAAAGTCCTAAAACTGCGTGTCCTGCTTCATGATAAGCAACTACTTTCTTTTCATGTTCTGTATATTTATGGCTCTTCTTAGCAGGACCCATCAAAACACGATCATGAGCTTCATCAATTTCTGTCATACTAATTGCTTTTTTGTTTCTTCTAACAGCAAGTAATGCTGCTTCATTTAATAGGTTCTCCAAATCAGCTCCGCTAAAGCCAACTGTTCTTTTCGCTATGTTAGAAAGTTCTACACCTTTACTAAATGTTTTTCCTCTAGCATGAACCTTTAATATTTCTTCTCTTCCTTTTACATCTGGAAGATTCACGGTTACCTGTCTATCAAATCTTCCTGGGCGAAGTAATGCTGGATCTAAAACATCAGGTCGATTCGTTGCTGCAATAATTATAATTCCCTCATTGGCTCCAAATCCATCCATTTCAGTCAGTAATTGATTTAAAGTTTGTTCTCTTTCATCATGTCCACCACCAAGTCCTGCTCCTCTTTGGCGTCCTACTGCATCAATTTCATCAATAAAAATTAAACATGGTGCACTTTGTTTTGCTTGTTTAAACATGTCTCTTACACGACTTGCTCCTACACCAACAAATAACTCTACAAATTCACTACCACTAATATAGTAAAATGGAACATTGGCTTCTCCTGCAACTGCACGTGCTAATAATGTTTTTCCAGTTCCTGGAGGCCCTACTAATAAAACCCCTTTTGGAATTCTAGCTCCTAATGACTGAAATTTTTTGGGACTTTTTAAAAAGTCTATCAATTCTGCTACTTCTTCTTTTTCCTCATCTAAACCAGCAACATCTTTAAATGTTACCTTTTTGTTATTTTCTGATAAACGAGCTCGACTTTTCCCAAAGTCCATTGATTTATTGGCACTCCCCATCTGTCTAGTAATTAGAAAAAAGGCCCCTCCTAATAAAATTAACATCGGAACAATATTAATTAAAAACAATATGATTTTATTAGAGTCTGGATCACTAATTGTTTCCAATTTAAATTTATGCTCTGCTTCTAAATCCATTAATTTTGTCATCGATTCTTCAGCTAGTGGCAATTTTAATACAAATGTTTCATTTTCATTATAATCTTTTAATTTTCCACGAATTTCATAAACATAAGCACTACTTCTAGGAATAACTCTAATTTCTGTTATATTTCCTTTTTCAGCTGCTTCTATAAATTTATCATACGTAATATTATTTACTTTTTGGTTAATTACATTGAAAAAATACATGACACTAGCTATGACTAGAAATAAAAATAAATATGGTACAAGCCCTCTTTTCACAGCTTTTTTATTCATTTAATCTTTTCCCTCCTTAATAGTACCTAAGTATTATATCATACTTTTCTTCTTTTGTTTTATCAAATTGTGATTTTTTCACTCCAGGAATCCAGACTATTTTATCAGTATTATCTGTAACAATTGGATAAGTAGCCCTGATATGCTCTGGTATTTTAGCATTTATAAAGATTTCTTTAATTTTTTTACTTCCATTTAGACCTTTTACTTGCATTTTATCCTTTTCTTTTCTAGTTCTTACAAAAAGAGGCAATTCAATATCTTCTGTTCTTAATCGACAAATAAAATTAGAATCTGTTTCTTCCTCTTCCAAAAATTTGATTTCATGTCCATTTGGCAACACCAAATCATTTTCTAACTTCATTTGATAGGAACTTTTTTTCTGTTCACCAAATAAAATTGTTTGATATTCTTTTTTGATGTGCAACTGGTTTGGAAATATTAATTTTGTTCCTGATTTCATATTTAAAATTAAGTTCTGTAATAGGTCAATATGAATGGTTTGTAATAATTCTCGTTCTTCTTTATAAAGATCACTCAATATCAGTTGCAATATCCGTTTGGCAATAATTTCATCTATACAATCCCAGCCTGAAATATCTAATACATTATTTTGAAACCATACGTCTTTTTTGTCAGAAGCAGTTTTTATAATAAAGTTTTCCATTTCTTCTAATTCTCTACTTAATTTTAAAAATTTCAAATGCACATTTTTTTGTTCCTGTTTCATAAATGGTAACATATTTTTACGAATTCGATTCCTTGTATAAATATCTTTTTCGTTGGAATCATCGATTCGATATGGAATATGGTTTTGACTATTATACTGAAGTAAATCAAATTTAGTATATTTTAATAATGGTCTCACTACAATATAGCCATTTTTCCTAGAAATTTCAGAAAAACCATGTAAAGCTTCCATTGTAGAACCTCTTATTAAGCGAAATAAGATAGTCTCCATCAAGTCATCACCATGGTGTGCTGTAAAAAGATATTCACTATGATACTTTTTTAAAATCATTTCAAAAAAATGATACCTTTTTTTATGGGCTTGATTATGGAAATTATTTTTATTATATTCTTCTATTTTCATGCTTTCAAAAATATGGTGGTGCTTCTTTGAATATTCTCTTACAAATTTTTCGTCTTCATCTTGTCCCACTCTTCCCGTATTATGATTTACATGGGCACAGATAATGGTTTCAAAATATGGTTCTAATAAAGATAATAATGCCATAGAATCTGGCCCACCTGATACGGCCACTACAACTGGTTGTTTTGAATCAATTTTTAATTTTCTAATGGTTTCTTCAATCATTACCAATCAATTCCCATCCCATAAATACCCTCTAAAAATTCATTCGTTTTGGAAAAAGGTTTACTTCCAAAGAAACCACGATATGCTGATAAAGGGGATGGATGAACACTCTCTATTATTTTATGTTTGGGATTCGTAATCAGTACTTTTTTGCTTCTTGCATAACTTCCCCATAAAATAAATACGATGGGCTTTTCCCTTTCATTTAACATCTTTATGATATTGTCTGTAAATATTTCCCATCCTTTTTCTTTATGTGATAATGGCCTATCTTTTATAACAGTCATAATAGAATTTAATAGTAGAACCCCTTTTTTTGCCCAATCAGTTAAATCACTACAGTTTCTCTTTACCCCAACATCATCTTCTAGTTCCTTAAAAATATTTTGTAAGGAAGGTGGCATTGGGACCCCCTCTTGTACAGAAAAGGAAAGTCCATGTGCTTCTCTTTCTCCATGATAAGGATCTTGTCCTAAAATGACTACTTTTACTTCGTCATAATCTGTATATCTTAAAGCATTAAAAATATTTTTATATTCTGGGTATACAATTTTATGTTGATATTCATCTCTAACAAAAACTCCTAATTTTTTGAAATATTCTTTTTTTAATTCTTGTTCTAACATAACATCCCATTTTTTATTAATCATACTACACTTCCTTTTCCTTGATTGTATTTGCCATATCAATAAATATTTCAAGTGATAATTGTTCTGCCCTCACACTTAAATCAAACCCATATTTTTTTAATACTTGTTCCAAAACATCCAATGGATATTCTTTGAGATTATTTTTTATGGTCTTTCTTTTTTGTTTGAAACTATCCCTGATTAGTTTAAAAAAATAGCGTTCATCTATTAATTGCTTTCGCTGTTCCTTTTTTTTCATTTCAATAATGATACTATCTACATTTGGTTTGGGAAGAAATACGTTTTTACTAACATCCATTAATTTCTTTACGTCAAAATAATAATTTAAAAATACAGACAAAGAACTATAGTCTTTTGTTCCTGGAGTTGCTTTAAATCTATCCCCGACTTCTTTTTGAACCATAATAACAATTTTATCAACTAGAATTTTTTCTTCTATTAATTTCATAATAATTGGAGTTGTTATATAATAAGGAAGATTTGCTACTACATATAAGGAATCATACGAATAAGAAGAAATCTTTTCATTCACATTAGAAGTTAAGAAATCTTCATAAATAATTTCTACATTTTTTTTACCGTTTAGTAATTCTTCTAACACTGGTTTTAATTTTCTATCTATTTCAAAACACAATACATTTTTTGCCCACTCACTTAGTTTATAAGTGAGTGCTCCTGCGCCTGGACCAATTTCTAAAACAAGAGTATTTGAAGTTATCATTGCTTTAGAAATAATGGCATCTATAATATTTTCATCTACAATAAAGTTTTGTCCAAACTTTTTTTTAAAATTAAATCCATACTTTTCTAAAATAGCCGAAATTTTTTTTGGTGAGTATTCCATAAGTTCCTCCATTTGTTGTTTTATTTATTATATCGACTTTTCCATTTTTTTTCAAGAAAAAAAGGATTTAAAATCCCCATCTTTGCACACTAAATTTAATATTTCGCCCTGTTATACCTCCAACTTTTGCATCATTCGTAGAAGCATAGGCTAAATCAATCCATACAATTCCATTTTTCCAAGCGCTATTCATAGATCCGCCTCGATCTAAAACAACACCATAAAATGGCTCCCTTTTTCCACTATCCACTTTAATTATTGTTCCACATGGAAAAGCTGAAGCAGCTGATAAAATTCTCACCTTTCCATATTCTTTATCTTCATAATAAATTCCATCTGATATCAAACTATGTTTTCCTCTATTTTCAGTATGACAAGCAACAGTTCCAGTACGACTACATCCTGGACAGTCTGGACCATAGCCAGTAATACGACCAACATATTCTCCTGCTACTCCTGTACCTTGTTCTATAATTTCAGTTACTGGCTCTTTTATGATCACCTTTTTATCATTTTCTTTGATTGTTGTTATTCCTACTTCCCCTGGAATTAATATTTTTTTTATCGTCGAAGGCGTCTTAGAATTATATACAGTTTCTGTTTCATAAGGAATAATTTCATTCAAAGCACTATAACTCTTATCTTCATTCACATTAGTTATTTCTAATAATTCCTTTTGGATTATGGAACCACTAAAAATAGAAACAAACCCAATTAACAAACAACTAACCCATTTCCCAATCATGGTTAGAACGGCAATATTCATACGATTCACCTCTTATGTTATTCCCCTACTATCATATTATCATAGAGATTTATTCAAGTCAAATCTAGAAAGCGCATTCTCTGTTGTAATGTTTAATACCTCTTCGACAGAAAGGCCTTTTATATTTGCCAAAGCTTGTGCTACCAATAAAATATTTTTCGGCTCATTTTTTGTACCTCGAAATGGTTCTGGTGCTAAATAAGGACTATCTGTTTCTAATAATATATGGTCGATGGGCAAAAAAGATACGACTTCTTTTAAAATTCGGCTATTTTTAAAAGTTAATACTCCTCCCACACCAAAATAAACATCTAATTTTAAAAACTGTTTTGCCATTTCCACGCTACCACTATAACAATGTAATATCATTTTTACATCTTGATATTCTTTCATAATATGATAGGTATCTTCTATGGCATCTCTACTATGAATTACAACTGGTTTACGATACTTACGAGCTAAATCTAGTTGTTTTTTAAAAAACTCAATTTGTTTTTGTCTTTCTTCTATTCCATAATGATAATCTAAACCAATTTCTCCAATAGCAACAATTTTCTTGTTCTTTAAATGATTTTCTATCCATTCTAATGAAGCGTTGGTACTAATTCCTACTTCCGTTGGATGGATTCCAATTGCCCCATAAACAGTGGGATAATTTTTTATTAGTTCTAATACTTCTTTATTGGTTGTATCATTTACTCCTGCTGCTATCATTTTGTTATTTTCCATATTTTCAATAATTAATTCTACATTTTCATAATCTTCCTTGCATAAATGGCAATGTGTATCTATCATCATATTATCACCAAAAAAATCATACCATTAATCGATATGATTTTCAACTTCTCACTTTTATAAAAATATAACGAGCAAAATATACTAAAACACAAGTTAGATAAATCATGTCTACTATATTTTGCTCTACTACAATACTACCAAAAACTAACAATGAAACAGCGATGAAACCTAATACAACCCACTTCATATCTTTATTCTTAGTAGCCATATTTTCTCCTTCTATTCTTTTTTAAAATGACACTATTACTATAGCATGTTTAAATTCATAAAAGCAATCAAATAATAACTATTTTGTTCGACAATTTACAACTATTTACATCTTATTTTGATGATATTCTTCGATTTGCGCTAATTTTTTTTCTTTATCAATTCTAGCAAATAATGGTGTTGGTTCATTAAGTTGGATTCCAATATCTAATCCTCTAAAATCAATGAAGGAATCCATAAAACGGTTTCCTGTATTCAATTGCTTAAATATTGCATCTGCTGTTTCAGGTAAAAAAGCTTGCAATAATACGGCTCCTGAACGAATGGCTTCTAATAAGTTATATAAAACTGTTGCTAAACGTTCTTGTTTCTCTGGATCTTTAGCAAGAGCCCATGGCATTGTTTCATCAATATATTTATTACTTCTTCTGAAAATTTCGAATACTTCATCAATGGCATCTGCAACACGATATTCGTTCATTTTTTCCTCTACCTTCTTAGGAGCATTTTTTACGATATCTATCAATTCCTGATCTATTGCCTCTGGCATATTTGGTTCTTTTACCACTCCATCAAAATATTTTTTTGTCATGGATATGGTACGGTTTACTAGATTTCCTAAGATATTGGCTAAATCAGAATTAACCCTTTCAATCAATAATTCATAAGTAAAAGTCCCATCACTGGCAAATGGAATTTCATGTAGTAAATAATATCTAACCGCATCTGTTCCAAATAAGCTAACCAAATCATCTGCATAAATAATATTTCCTTTTGATTTACTCATTTTATCCGTTCCACAAAGTAACCAGGGATGACCAAATACTTGATGTGGAAGTGGTAAATCTAATGCCATTAAAATAATAGGCCAATAAATAGTATGAAATCTTAAAATATCTTTTCCTATTAAGTGTAAATCAGCAGGCCAATATTTATGAAATCGCTCGCTACTTTCTCCTTCCGGATTATATCCAAGCATCGTAATATAATTACTAAGAGCATCTATCCATACATAAACAATATGACCTGGATCAAATTCTACAGGGACACCCCAAGTAAATGAAGTTCTAGAAACACACAAATCTTGTAAACCTGGTCTAATGAAATTATTAACCATCTCATTTTTACGACTTTCTGGTTCTATAAAATGAGGATGCGCTTCAATGTATTCTTCTAAACGCTTGCTATACTTACTTAGCTTTAAAAAATAAGCCTCCTCTTTCATTTTATGAACGTCTCTTCCACAATCTGGACATTTTCCGTCTACTGCTTGTGTTTCTGTAAAAAAAGATTCACATGGGGTACAATATAATCCTTGATATTCGCCTTTATAAATATCTCCCTGATCATAAAGACGTTTGAATATTTTTTTGACACATTCTTCATGGAGTGGCGCTGTTGTTCTTATAAAGCAATCATAACTAGTATTCATAACATCCCAAATCCTACGAACCTCAAGCGCTACTTCATCAACGAATTCTTGAGGCTTCTTTCCTACTCCCTTTGCTTTTATCTCAATTTTTTCTCCATGTTCATCTGTCCCAGTCTGAAAATAAACATCATATCCCATTAACCTTTTATAGCGCGCAATTGCATCTGCTAGTACAATTTCATAAGTATTTCCAATATGTGGTTTTCCTGATGTATATGCTATCGCAGTTGATATATAGAATTTTTCCTTCATTTTCTTTCCTCCTTATTCGTACTGCCAAATCCACCTTCACGTTCTACTTCAATAGACGCCTCATTATCAACGGTTAAAAATTTTGTAAAAATACCTTGTCCAATTCGATCTCCTACTTTAACTACAAAATCTTCTGAACCATGATTTTGAAGACTAATCCAGGCATGTCCTTCATTAGATTTATTATTAAAATAGTCACTTTCAAATATTCCAATTTGATTTGTCATTCGTACATTGTATCGAATCCCTACCGAGCTTCTCACTACCAACATCATCATTTCATCTTCATTCATGGCTATTTTTACACCTGTTGGAACCTTCTTAACATCTCCTGGGTGTAAAACAAAATCAATTGGACTTTTAAAATCATAACCTGCACTAAATTTTGTTTGACGTTTAGGAAGCTCATGATGATTGTAAACTTCTCTGTTTTCCCCAATATCTTTTTTCCATTCTTCCCAACTAATTTTTTCAAAATATCTCGCCATAAATATTCCTCCTATTTCATAATACGAAATTGGTTCTAAAAAACTTTCAAAAAAAGAAAAAACACGTCCAAAATAAAAGGACGTGGAATAACGTGGTACCACCTTTTTTCATAAAATAAGTATTTTTCTGTCATTTTTACACATACTTATTTTACCTTTATTCTATAACGCTGACTGCGGTTTATCCTAAAAATTCAGACAAACAACTCTAGAGCCATTCGTACTAGTTCCTATTACTTGTTTCCACCATTTACAAGCTCTCTATAAATACTTGCTAGTATTCTCTCCTTCAAAGTTTTTAAAAACGAGGTCATTATATCATGAATTTTATTATTGTTCAAGATGTTTAGATAAAAAGTTTGCTACTATTTTTACAATTTGTTCTTCTTTTTCTGATAGAGCGTCTTCTTTTGACAATATTAATACCATACCTAAGGCATCTCCATTGGCTATAATAGGGGCATAAGTATAACTTCCCTCTTCTTCCTTTTCTGTTATTTTTAAACCTTTTTTATCACTCTCTAATATCTGGTTTCTTTTTTTAATATGTTCTTCCATTTCATCACTGATTTTTTCCCCTAAGTAATGTTTTTTTAAATCACCAGATACAGCCACTACATTGTCGTTATCCGTAATAAATACATTTTGCTTTATTAAATTTGAAATAGAATCTGTTAATGTTTGGGCTAATTCGTTTAAATTATGAATAGTAGAATATTTTTTTAATATAATTGTTTCATTATCAATATAAATTTCTAAATTCTCCCCTTCTTTTATATGCAATGTTTTTCGAATTTCTTTTGGTATTACTATTCTTCCTAATTCATCAATCCTTCTTACCACTCCTGTTGCTTTCATATTTCCCTCACTTTCTAACCATATTTTGTGAGGAAATAGCAATTTTATACGACACTTTTTCGAAAATATGGTATAATTTTATATACGGATTTTAAGGAGGAATTTATGGAAAAAGTTTATGTTTTTGGTCATAGAAGACCAGATACTGATAGTGTTACCGCAGCAATTACCCTTTCTTACTTAAAAAAACAATTAGGAATCAATGCAGTACCTGTAATATTAAGCGAAATTAATAATGAAACAAAATTCGTTTTAAACTATTTTAAAGTCGAAACACCTAAATATCTTAATGATGTAAAATTGAAAGTGAAAGATTTAAATTATTCAAAGAAGTATTTTATTTCAGATAAAACTTCTGTCTATCAAGGATTTTTAGCAATGAAAAAGGCTGCCATCCATAAAATCCCAGTTGTTAATAATGAACAGCATTTGGTCGGAATTCTTAGTATGGGAGATATTGCCAAAGATCAACTATCTAATGAACTACATCATCTAATTGCATCATATGATAATATTTTGGAAGTTTTAAATGGCATTGAAATTACTCGTTTTGATCAAGAAATTGAAGGAGAAGCCTTGGTTGCCTCTTACAAAAGTACGACATTTATGGAAACTATCAAAATAAACCGCTCTAGTATTATTATTGTGGGAGATCGCCATAGTGTGATTGAATACGCAGTCAATAATAATGCCCGTTTAATCATTCTAACAGGTAGTTCCGATATTAAACCAGAGCATTTAGAAATTGCGAAAAAAAATAAAGTGAATATTATTAAAACAGCTTATGATACATTTAAAGTGACTAGAATTTTCAATTTGTGTAAATACGCAAGTGAAATTATGTCCGCCAAAAACGTTTTATGTATCAAAGATGTAGATGATGTAAAAGAGTTTATTTCCATCGCAAATCAGACCAAATACAGTTATTACCCTGTGATTACTAAAAATGAAAAATGCCTAGGTATTTTAAGGTTATCTGATGCAAATGAAGTAAAGCGTCATAAAGTAATTTTGGTTGACCATAATTCTTCTGATCAAAGTGTCATTGGCCTTGAAGAAGCTGAAATTATGGAAATCATTGATCATCATAATATTGGTACCATTGGAACTGCTATGCCTATCAATTTTAGAAATATGCCTGTTGGAAGCACGAATACAATTATTTATCAACTTTATAAGGAGAATTTAATCCCTATTCCAAAACAAATAGCAGGATTAATATTATCTGGGATTCTATCAGATACCTTAATCCTAAAATCCCCTACAACTACTGATTTGGATAAAAATGTTGTGACAGAATTAAGCAACTTAATTGGAATTAATTATCAAAATTATGGAATTGAAATGTTAAAAGCAGGATCTAGTATAAAAGGAAAAACACCTTATGAAGTCCTATATACGGATTTTAAGGTGTACCCATTGGGTGACCGAAAAATGGGTATTGGGCAAATTACTACAGCTAATGCTAACGAAATCTTAGATGAAAAAGAAAAGTATGTTGATCTACTAAATCATGTTTCTTTGGAAAATAATTATTATTTTATCGCTTTATTTATTACTGATATCATTGAAAATGGTTCTTATGTTTTATACAGTGATGAAGGCGCTAGTTTACTACGCTCAGCTTATGGACTTCAAACAATCACAGAAGGAACTTATCTCCCGAATATTGTTTCCCGCAAAAAGCAAGTGGTCCCTAATATCATGGAACAATATGAAGTAAAATAAAAAGTTAAAAATGGATGTGAACCTTGTTTGGGAAACATCATAAAAAAGGCTAACAAAAAATCAAGCTCTGTTCCTATAGACCCTTGATTTTTTTTATACAATTATAATATTTATAAGCAACTTTCTAGCATACAGATCTATAATTGCTGATAAATTATACTGTATTCTAACCTTTTTTATTATATTAACTCATCTTTATAAATTATTTATAATTAAGAAAAATAGTAATATTTTTATAAGATTATTTTTGACATTTTTCCAATATTTCCAAAAGCTCTATCAAGTAATAAATATAATGTCTTTCTAAGCAAACGATATCTAACGTTATGATTAGCCTTGAAAATCGACTACTAAAGCGAATAGATTTTGATAATTCGGAAGCCTTCAAAAATAATTGTTCCCCATCTATTAAGCTCATCTTTTTTGGATTTAATATTAACTCAATAGAGTTTTTGGTTTGTTTTACATTTTCAATATCTAATTGATGCGCTAATTTTTCAAACCATTGTTCATACATATATATTTCTAAAGTCTCAGATATTTTTCCAAATCTGTCTTCTATTTCTTTTCTAATTTCCAAAAGTTTTTCTTTAGAATCGATCTGATTTATTTTTTGATGAATTTCGATTTTTAATTCTGTATCTGAAACATAGTCATTATCAATTGCTGTTTCAACATCTAGTAATGGTTGTTCTTCCTCTTTCTTTTCCTCTATTCGATTTCCCTTTTTCTTTTCCACTGCCTCATTTAACATTTCTAAAAATAAATCCATTCCTACAGTGTCGATAAAACCTGCTTGTTCACTTCCTAATACATCTCCAGCCCCACGTATGGATAAATCTCTCATAGCAATGGAAAATCCACTTCCTAATTCTGTAAAATCTTTAATTACATTTAAACGTTTGGTCGCTATTTCTGATAAACTTTTTCCGGGAGTATACATTAAATAACAATAAGCGATTTTATTACTTCTTCCCACTCTTCCTCTTATTTGATAAAGTTGAGATAATCCAAAATGGTCTGCATCTAGAATAATTAGGGTATTTACATTTGGCATATCGATTCCTGTTTCTATTATAGTTGTACATAATAAAATATCATATTTCTGATGAATAAAATCTATGATTTTATCTTCCATTTCATTTTTATCCATCTGCCCATGTACACTAATAATTTTTGCTTCTGGAATCAACTTTTTAATTTCTTGCTCTTTTCTTTCCATACTTTCAATATGATTATATAATATAAAGATTTGTCCATTTCTTCCTAATTCTTTATAGACGGCATCTTTTATCATCTGCGTATTTTCTGCTAGCACATAAGTTTGGACTGGATAACGATTTACTGGCGGAGTTTCTATTAGGGACATACTTCTAATTCCCGCTATTGACATTTGTAGCGTTCTTGGAATTGGTGTTGCTGATAGGGTTAATACATCAATATTATTTTTATATTGTTTTACTTTTTCTTTGTGTTTTACTCCAAATCTCTGTTCTTCATCAATTACTAATAATCCTAAATCTTTAAATTTTACATCATCACTTAATAAACGATGTGTCCCTATTACCAAATCTACTTTTCCCTCTTCAATTTTCTTTAAATTTTCTTTTATTTGTTTTGGTTTAACAAATCTATTTAAAAGACAAATATTAAATGGATAATTTTGATAACGTTCTATTGCATTTCTGTAGTGCTGTCCTGATAATATGGTTGTTGGACAAAGAAATGCAACTTGCTTACCAGAATGAATGGCTTTAAAAATAGCTCGAAAAGCCACTTCCGTTTTTCCATATCCAACATCACCACATAACAATCTATCCATAGGATGTGGTTTTTCCATATCTTTTTTGATTTCTGATGATACCTTTATTTGATCCAGTGTTTCTTGATATAGAAATTCTTTTTCAAATTGTAACTGTTCTTCTGAATCTTTTTCAAATGCATAGCCTTCTACTGATTCTCTTGAAGCATAAAGTTCTAACAGTTCGCTTGCAATACTTTCTGCTCTTTCTCTTGCCTTCATTTTTTTCTTTTGCCATTCGGTCCCGCCTAATTTGCTTAGTTTTGGTATTACTGTATCTTTAGAAGAATATTTATGAATAAACTCTATTTTTTCTACTGGTACATATAAATGATCTCCATCTTTATATTCAATATTCAAATAATCTTTTCTAAAACCATTTTTAACTAATGTTCTTAAACCACAATATCTACCAATTCCGTGTGCAACATGAACAACAAAATCTCCTTCTTCTAAACTAGATAAATTTTTTATTTTCGTTCCTATTTTAAAGTTGCTTTTATATTTACTAGAATAATCCTGTTTTGCAAATAATTCCTGTTCACTAATTACAACATAATTTTGAAACAAAAATCCTTGTGTTATTGGATAAATAACTATATTTATTGCGTTTTCTACAATTTCATTTATAGAAGAAAAAACAAAAGAGATATCATTCCATTCCTCTAACAATTTATTTACTTGATATCGATTGGATACACAAATAATAACAGTCTTCTTTTTATACTTTAAAATTTCGGCTTTGATTTTTTCACTTGTTCCATGGAATACTTCTAATTCTTGTGAGTGATAATGTTCTATTTTATTTTCTACATTTATTTGGTTATCAAAATTATTTAAATATAACATATCATTTGTTTTTATATTTTCTAGTGAATGCATATAAGAATATTTTTCATGATTATTACACTGATATTCAAATATTTCTTCCAATAAAGTTTGATATCCTCTACTAATATCTTCATAATTTTCAAAAACTAAAATAGGGTTTTCCAAAAAGTCCAACAACATGGATAGCTTTATATAATTTCCTAGTTCTCGTTGCTTTGGTTCTATATCCAAAACCTCATCTATTAAAAATTCTGTATTTGGAGTTATTTCTATTTCTTCTATTTCGGTAATAGTTAACTGACTATCAATATCGAATTCTCTAATAGAATCAATTTCATCTCCCCATAATTCAACTCGAATTGGCCGATTTGCACCTAAAGGAAATATGTCTAAAACAAACCCCCTTACGGCGATTTCTCCTGTTTTATTAACAATTGTTTCTTTTATATATCCAAGTTTTAATAATTGTTCTATTAAATGATGCATATCAATCTGATCATGAATGTGCAACTTTATTCTAGAACTTTGGTATACGTCTTTGGATGGAAGAAAACGTAAAAATCCCATTAAATTTGTGATAATAATACCAGAATTTTGAGATACCAAATGATTTAGTGTTTCTAATCTTGTTACTTTGAGTTCTGGACTAATTGCCAAAGCTTCACTAGTCAAAAAATCATCCATCGGAAAAAAATATACTTCCTCTGTATATTTACTTAATCTTTGATAACACTTATTTGCTTCATATAAACCATTTGTTACAAGTAAGATATTCCTTTTTTTTAAATTCCACAATTGAAATAAATATATCATTTTTAGTTCTTGTGTCAATCCCGTAATTTCTCCTGATGTTTGAACATTTGGAAATAAGGAATGAAAAAGTTTCATAAAATTGCCTCCTATACGCCAAAAAAGTGATACTTTTGTATCGCAACTATTTTTTATTATATTTATTCATAACATTTTCAAAAGAATTTATACAGAAATCATCAAAAATATCAATTACTGTATTTAATACACTATCTATTTTTTCCTTTTCTTCTAAGGAAAATTTCCCCAACACATAATCTTTTGTATCATAACTTTTATTATTTGAAATCCCTATTTTTAGTCTCTTATATTCCTGAGTTTTTAAATGCAGTTCTATGTTTTTAAGTCCATTATGACCGCCTGAGCTTCCTTTATATTTTAATTTAAATTTTCCTGTGGGCATATCCAAATCATCACTAATAATTAAAATATCTGATATTCCTATTTTATAATACTGCATCAAAGCTTTTACAGCTTCTCCCGATAAGTTCATATAAGTAAGCGGTTTTAATAATAATATTTTTTCATTATCTTTTTCAAAAATGGTATAAATCCCATTTCCCTTTTTTGAGTTCAAGGTAACATGATTTTTTAAAGCAATTTTATCTATTGCCATAAAGCCAACATTATGCCGCGTATTTTCATATTCTTTTCCAGGATTTCCTAATCCTACTATCATTTTCATAAATCCACCTGCTTTATCCCATGATACTCATTATATATTTCACTCGTTTTTACATTCCTATCTTTCGCTACTTTTTTTATCGCTTCTTTTGAGGTATAACCTTGAGTTAAATAAATATTAACATGATCTATAATAGAAAGAGAGTCATAATTCTTTTCATCGTGGTTTCCAGTAACTACTAATACCATTTCCCCTTTGGCTTCTTCTATTTCTAATAATACCTCATGAATTGTTCCACGATAAACTTCTTCAAATTTTTTTGTGATTTCTCTTGAAATACTAATATTTCTTTCTCCAAAAATATTAGATATATTTTGAAGAGTATCTTTGATTCGATGTGGAGCTTCATAAAAAATCATTGTATAAGGAAAATCTTTTAAATTTTCCAGTTCTTTTTTCCGTTTGCTTTCTTTGCTATTTAAAAATCCATAAAATAAAAACGGGCTTGGTTCTATCCCAGATGAAGTAAGAGCTGGTATAAGAGCGGTTGCTCCTGGAAGCGATACCACATTATACCCCGCTTCTATTGCTACTTTCGACAAAGCATAACCAGGATCACTAATAATTGGAGTTCCTCTATCACTAGCTAGTCCAACATTTTTTCCTTGTTTTAAAAATTGAATTAGTTTTTCACTATTTTGTTTTTCATTATGTTCATGATTGGCTATTAAAGGCTTTTTTATATTTAAGCTTTTTAATAGTTGTCCTGTCACTCTTGTATCTTCAGAAAATATGACATCTACAAAGTTTAATATCTTAATCGTTCTAAGTGTTATATCATCCATATTTCCAATAGGAGTTGGAATTAAATATAGTGTTGGTCTATTATCATAACTTTTCTGTGACATTTTTCTCACCTCATTTACGAAAAATATTTCTTTACTTCTTCTGTATAACTTCCATCTTGATGATGTACATATAATGGTGGAAGTATTTTTAATCCAGAATTTCCATTCTTTTTTCCTTCTATTAATAAAATATGGCTATTTTCATTTTTCTTTGGATATACATATTGAATTTTTTTAGGCTCAATATTATTCTTCCTCATTTCTACTAAAATATCAACCAAACGTTCTGGTCTATGAACTAGAGCAACCACACCTTGATTTTTTAATAGTTTACGCGCTAATGTTAAAACATCTTCTAAAGTTAAGGTTACTTCATGACGTGCTATAGTCTTCTCATCTTTCTCATTAAAATGAGAATTTTTACATACTTTAAAAAAAGGAGGATTACAGGTAATCACATCATACTGGTCAGTTTCTAATGGATAACTTCTAATATCGTCTTGTATAATTTGGATTTGATTCTCTAAATTGTTCAGTGCTACTGATTTTCTAGCAAGTTCAGCACTTTTCTTTTGAATTTCTATTCCAGTTATTTGCGCTTTTGTCTTTGTCGATAAAATAAGAGGCATTGGCGCATTTCCTGTTCCTATATCTAATATTTTTTTTATATTTTTATTTATTGTAACAAAGTTTGGTAATAATATTGAATCAATTGAAAATCGAAAACTATCACTTTCTTGGATAATCTTTATGTTTTCATATCCTAATACATAGTTAATGGTTTCCACAAGTTTCTATTTCTTCCCTTATACCAATTCCTGGAATTTCTACATAATATTTTCTATTTAAAATATCAACTGATACAACTTTTCCACTACCTTCTTCTGTTTCTATTACTTGTCCTATTTTTGGTAAACACTTTTTACATTCTGAATATGTTTCATCTTCGTATTTTAAACAACATAATAATCTTCCACATGCTCCATTTATTTTTGTTTGATTTAAAGATATATTTTGATTTTTTGCCATACTAATTGAAACAGATTCAAAGTCATTTAAAAAGCAAGAGCAACATAATGATCTTCCACATGGACCTATTCCACCAATTTCTTTGGCTTTATCACGCACTCCTACTTGTCGTAATTCGATTCTAGTTTTATATATCGAAGCTAGTTCTTTTGCTAAATTTCTAAAGTCAACTCTGTTATCTGCTAGAAATCGAAATACAAGTTGGGTTCTATCAAAAGTATAATTTGCATCTATAATTTGCATATTTAGATGTTCTTTAAAAGCCAATTCCCTACATTTTTTTAATGCTTCGGCTGCATCTTTTAAATTTTTCTTGTTCGCATAATAGTCTTTTTTTGTTGCAATTCTAATTACATTTTTTAATGGAGATATTAATTTTTTTTCTTCTATAGAAAAAACTTCTTTTGTCACTTTTCCAAATTGCTCCCCTTTATCTGTTTCAACTATCACTGTAATATTGTTTTTTAATTTCAAATTATTTGGTGAAAAATAGTACATTCTACCTTTTTCTTCATATGAAATTCCTACTACTTCTATCATTATCTCACCGCCCTGTTAATTCTAAAATTAATTTATCTATTAAAAGATTATTATTCATATTCACTTTTATTTTCTTTTTTAAATCCATTATCACTTTAATTTTTTTAGATATTTTTTCCATATCATTTTTACATGCTAATTCATTTATGAAAGTTTCTTCATCAAAGAAGATGTGCAAATTTCTACCACATTTCATATTCAATATATCATTATATAAAAATATCATAATATCAAATGCTAATAAGAATTCTTCTTTTTCTTTTATATTTGCATGCCATAGTTTATTTGTATAAAGTAATGTATCAATTCCTTTTTTTTCTACATACTCTATAAAATGTACAATATTATGAATAAATTTTTTGTACTTTTCTTGTTCCTCTTCTTGTTCTAAATCAAAAATATTATTTTTAATATATATCTTCGCTCTCGAAATAGTTGTTTTTTCTATTTGCTCTTTTTTTTCTTTCGTTAAAGATAAAATTTGACAACGACTTCTTATGGTTTCTAAAACTTGAAATATATTTCCAGTTGTTAAAATTGCAATAATTCCCTGTTCTGGTTCTTCTAAAAATTTAAGTAAAGAATTCGCTGCCACTTTGTTTAGTCGCTCTACCTGATGAATGATATATATTTTATAAAGTCCTTCCAATGATTTTTTGCTAAATTCTTCCTGAAGCTCGTCCATTTGTTCTTTTTTTATCCAAAGCCCATCTGGCTCTATCATTTTTAGTTCAATATAGTTAAAATCCGCTATTTTTTGACATTGTGTACATTGTCCACAATCTACATAATCAGTTTTATGTGACGGACATAATAGATATTTTACAAAAGAAAGCACCATTTGTTCTCCAAATGCACAATTTTTGGTATCGATTAAATATGCATGAGATACTTTATTATTTATCACTGCATTTTTCATCATTTGATATACAATCGGCTGTTTTTCTTTGTAATCATCTAACATATCTCTCACCTACTTTTAAAAAACCGCTAATAAAATTACTAAAAATCCAAATAAGGCTGGAAGGCCTAATATAGAAATTGTTAAAACTGTTATAAAATTTAAAGGAATACTAATATTGAGTGGCGCTACTATTAAATTAAATCCATATAGTAAAAATCCACTCACTACAATTTTTTTAAAAAAAGAGAATATTTTTTTTATCATATTATCACCAGTATAGTTTATGATAACATTTTAAGAATTATTTTCTTCTTTATTCGATATTTTTTTTCTATCTTCCAATGCCATCTCTAAAGTCAATGTATCAATATAGTCCATGTCGGCTCCAAGTGGAACTCCATGAGCAATTTTAGAAACAACGACATCTTTTTTTTCTAATAATTTTAATATATAAAGAGAGGTTGTTTCTCCTTCTATACTTGGCTTGACTGCAATTATAACTTCTTTGATATTATTTTTTTCTATTCTATCAATTAATGTTTCTATTTTAATATCTTCAGGATTAATCCCATCTAATGGTGATATTAAACCATCTAGTACATGGTATAGTCCATGATAAGAGCCTAATTTTTCAAACAGTGCTACATTTTTAGGATCTTCTACAACACAAACTACATCACGTTGTCTCGTATTATCTTTACAAATACTACATATTTCTTCTTCTGATAAATTATTACAAACTTCACATCTTCTAATTTTTGTCTTGGTATTTTCTAAAGATACAGAAAATAAATGGATGATTTCTGTATCTAAATTTAATGTAGAAAGCGCTAAACGCTCTGCTGTTTTTTCTCCAATACCTGGAAGCTTTTTAAAACATTCAATCAAATGCTTTATCGTTGTTGGATAATTCATTTTAGAAAAGCCCTGGAAGTCCTTGTGTATATTTTCCCATTTTTTGTTCTGTAGTATCATCTACTTTTTTTAAGGCTTCATTTGTTGCTACTAAAATTATATCTTCTAACATTTCTATATCATCTTTTTCTAAATTATCTTTTTCTATTTTTACACTCAATACTTCTTTTTTACCATTTACTTTTACCGTTACAAAGGAAGATGTTCCTTCAAATTCCATTTTATCAATTTTTTCTTTTTCTCCCATCATATCTTTTTGTAATTTTTGGGCTTGTTTCATCATTGCTTGTATATTCATTTTACACTCTCCTATTCGCTATATTCTATGATATCTTCAAACATACTTTCTATTTTATTTTTTTCTGGTTCTATCAATTCCTTTTTTAATTTATGATAATATTCTGGTTCTTCTTGCCATTCATAAGTTTTTGATTTTGAATTAAATTCTTGCTTTATTTCATTCCACTTATCCATGTTGGTTGCTGCTACTTTTATATCTTCATCATATATTCTCTTTATGATTGATTCTATTAATTGCCAATTATGATTAAATAAATATTCCATTGGTTCATCTTTGTACACAAAAATCATATACCCTTTTCCAGCGGCTTTTAATTCTCCATCTAAAATCAGGGACGCCCATTGACTACAATTTTCGTCTACTAGACAAGTAGAAATCATATTTATTTTTTCTTTGTATTCCAAAAGTTGTTTTCTATTAAAAATACATAATGTATTATTAATTCTTATTTTTTTTATTTCTTCTATTCTTTTTTCATCGATTTCTTTTACTTTTTTTTCCGTTTGATCACTTTTTTCTTTTTTTTCAACGTTTTTTAACATTTGCGTTGTTTCTACGCTAAGTTCGTTTTTTGTCTCTTTTTCTGGTGTTTTTAAATTTTCCGTCTCTTTTTCAGCTATTTTGTCATTTTTTTTCGAATTTTCTGTTTTCTTTTGAGACAAATTTATCATTTTTATTAAATGTAATTCTAATGTTATTTTTTCATTATCAGAATTTTTCATTTCATAAATCGCTTCTGAAAATTGATGAATGTAATTTAATAATAAATTTTGATTTATATTATCCCTTAATTCCAAATAATTTTGTTGTTCTGTTTTATCAAAATAATCAGGCGCTATTTGGAATACTAATATATTTCTTAAATAATAAACTAATTCTTCTATTAGTTTTATTAAATTCTTACCTTTATCATCCAATTCATCAAACTTTTTTAGTAAATTAGTAATATCATTACTTAATATCATTTTTATAATACTACTCATTTCTTCATTTCCTATTGTTCCATTAATATCATGTACATCTTGGCAAGTTATATTATTTGGACTATATGAAATCACTTGGTCTAATAAACTAATTGAATCTCTCATTCCACCCTGAGATAAAATAGCGATTTCTTTTAGAGCTTCTTCCTCAATCGTAATATTTTCTTGCTCTACAATTTTTTTTAGATTTTCCATTATCTTATTTATACTAATTTTTTTAAAATCAAAGCGTTGACATCTTGATAATATTGTTGCTGGTATTTTATGAGCCTCTGTAGTAGCCAGAATAAATAAGATATGAGATGGGGGTTCTTCTAACGTTTTTAATAATGCATTAAAAGCTCCTGTACTCAACATATGTACTTCATCAATAATATAAACTTTATATTTACTATTAGATGGTACTAGATTTACTTTGCTTTTTAATTCTCTAATCTCATCTACACCATTATTTGAAGCTGCATCTATTTCAATAATATCAGTGTTCTGCTTATTATTTATTTGTACACAACTATCACATTCATTACATGGCTCAAATCCTTTTAAGTTTTGACAATTGATAGTTTTAGCCAATATTTTTGCTGTACTTGTTTTTCCAGTTCCTCTTGGCCCAGAAAATAAATATGCATGTGTCAATTTATTATTTGCTATGGCATTTTTTAACGTTTGAACAATTGTGTCTTGGCCTACAACATCATCAAATCTAGCAGGTCTGTATTTTCTATATAAGGCTTGGTACATATTCCACCTCCAAACAGCTTTATTATAACACAGATTTATACGATAATAAAAGGTCAAACTTCCATTTAACCTCTTTTATCTTTGAAAAATTTTTTTAACAAAGTGGACGCCTCTTTTTTGCAGACTCCAGTTTCTATTATCGGTATATGATTATTCTTTTCATTATCTAGCTTATTTAAGCTTTCTATGTAACCAAATTTTGGACTAGATGTTGCATATACAAGTTTTTTTATTCTAGATTGAATAATTGCTCCTGCACACATTAAGCAAGGTTCTAAAGTAACATATAAAGTACATTCCTCTAAATGCCAATTTTCAAAATATTCACATGCTTCTTTTATTACTAATATTTCAGCATGATCTATTGCATTTTTATTTATTTCTTTTCTATTGTGATTTCTAGCAATGATTTTATTATCATAAACTATAATTGCTCCTACAGGAACATCCCCTTTTGTATATGCAATTTTTGCTTCTTTCAAAGCTTCTTCCATATAATATGTATCTTGCAAAGCTATCACATCCTTATACAAAAAAATGACACACACACTCAGAGGTTTTTAAGGCTGCTATCTTCCAATTCTGACCTGGTTCAAACATAAATGTTGTGTCATATATAGAATATATCATTTAATGATTATTTGCAAATAAATTTAATGTTTCACGTGAAACATTTTTTTATCTTCGATGTTTCACGTGAAACATTTTTTTATCTTCGATGTTTCACGTGAAACATTTTTTT
>CANPBV010000004.1 GCA_947572405.1 uncultured Mycoplasmatota bacterium
CATATAAATTCTAACTTTAAACACCACTATTGCTTTTTTTCATAATTTAGTCCTGGAATTTTTTCTTTCTTTTTATAAGATATGTTGTGATAAATGAATCATATGGATTATTAAAAAAAGGCCATTTTGCGCCTTTTCTTATTCTATTACAATTTGTTTTCTGGTTTCCTTTTTTTCATCATTTTTATTCAAAGTGATAGTTAAAATCCCATTTGTACAACTTGCTTTAATGGAATCTTCTTTGATGTCTCCAACATAAAAGGTTCTTTCCTTTTCACTCATAATTCTTTCCTTTCTGATGTATTCACTTGTTTCTTCATATGTGTTTTCTTGAGTGACAGAAATTGTTAAATACCCATTTTCATAATCTACCGAAATGTTTTCTTTTTCTATTCCTGGAACTTCTACTTTTAAATAATAAACACCATCCTGTTCATAAATATCTGTTCTTAAATAATTAAATTCTTGGTTATTAAATCCTAAACTGCTTCTAAAAAATCCGTTTCCTAAATAGTTCATAATATTTCCTTTCTAACTTTCTACATGTGTTTTTAAATGTTCAATTTTAATTTGTTCTTTTCCATCTATTGCTTCTTCGATAATCATAGCCTCAATATCTTCTTTGATAATCTTATCAAGTCTTCTGGCTCCAAATTCTTTAAAGTTACTCTTTTCTACAATTTCTAAAATGATTGATTTATCATAAGTAACTTGATACCCTTTCTTTTGATAACGTGCCTTTAGCTTTTGTAGCTTCCTTTCTGTTAGCTTTTCCACATCCTCTTTTTTTAATTTTTGAAATACGATCGTTTCATCAATTCGGTTGATAAACGGAATACTAAAATGCTCCTTTAATTTTGAAAAGACAATCTCCTCTTTTGGGGATTCAAAACCAATATGTATTTCTTCAAAACCAATATTGGAAGTCATAATAATAGTTACATTTCCAAAATAAACAGTAATCCCCCTAGAATCTTTGATTTTTCCCTCCTCTAATACTTGAAAAAACAAATTTAAAATGGAAGGATGCGCTCTTTCTATTTCATCTAATATTAAAACAGAATATGGCTTATTTCTAACTTCTTCTAAAATATTTTTATGGTCATCATAACCAACATATCCTGGAGGAGCGCCTACTAGCTTGCTAATGGAATGTGCTTCTGCATATTCACTCATATCTAATCTAATAATATTTTCCCTACCTACCAATTCTTCTCCGAAAAGCTTAGAAAGTGCGGTTTTTCCTACTCCTGAAGGTCCTACGAATAAAAGAGAAGTTCCTTTTTCTTCCTCTTTGAATCCCAATTTTAATCGTTTTGAAACCTGAACAATCTTATCTACTGCCTCGTCCTGTCCAATAATTTGGTTTTTGATATGGGTTTCCAAATCTTCAATGGCTTTTTTATTTTCTTTTAAAAGTTCATATACTGGTACTTTGGTTTTGATATGAATTACTTCAGCAATATCTTCTTTGGTGACAACCTTATTATGTTTTTGCTTTAAAAGGTTTAATTCCAGTTTATTTAAACTGTCCATTAAACTATTTTCTTTTTCTTTCCATTTGGAAGCTTCCTTAAATTCATTATTTAAAATTGCCTCATTCTTTTCTTTGATTGTATTTTGAAGAACTTTATTCAATTCATGATATTTTTTTAATTCTTTACTCTCTTTTAAACTTACTTTTGCACAAACCTCATCTAAAATATCAATTGCTTTATCTGGCTGATTTCGATTATGAATGTATTTCTCACTAAATTCAATAATTAAGTCAATCATCGATTCGCTTATTTTAACAAAATGATATTGCTCATATATCGTTTTTAGCTTCATTAAAATTGTTTTCACAACTTTAGTGTCAGGAACCTCAATATAAATACTTTGAAATCTTCTATCAAGAGCTCCATCTGCTTCAATATACTTTTTATACTCTTCTGTTGTGGTCGCACCAATCAAGCGAAGTTTTCCTCTGGCCAAAGCTGGTTTAAAAATATTAGATGCATCAATTGCTCCTTCTGCTCCTCCTGCTCCTACTAAAGTGTGAATTTCATCAATAAATAAAATAATATTATCACTATTCTCAATTTCTGATAGCACCTTTCGCATTCTTTCTTCAAACTCGCCACGATATTTTGTTCCAGCTACCATAGTAGCCATATCCAGGCTAATAATGCGTTTGTTTTTTAAAGACGATGGAACTTCTCCAGAAGTGATTCTTCTGCTAAGTTCCTCCACAATAGCCGTCTTCCCAACGCCTGCTGCTCCAATTAATAATGGGTTATTTTTAGTTCTTCTAGAAAGTATTTCCAATACCCTTTTGATCTCTATTTCTCTTCCAATGACAGGGTCTAGTTCACCATTTGCCGCTTTTGCTGTCAAATCGGTTCCAAGCTCTTCTAACATCATTTTATGACCTTTTTTATGTTTTGCTCCAGTGGTTAATTTGTAAGCAAATTCACTATATAGGTCATCAATATCAATATTCATTCCAAGTAAGATACGAATTGCGACTCCTTCACCTTCTTCTAGTAAACTTGCAAATAGATGTTCAATTGTAACAGTTCCATTATTATTTTCTTTGCTATCAATAATTGCATTTTCCATCACTCGCTTTAAAAGAGGGGTATACAAAAACCAATTGCTCGCTACTTCTCCGATCCCAACAATATCTATAAGCTCTAACCTGAATGATTCATAATCTAAATGATATTCTTTTAGTTTTCTAGAAATTGGATTGTCACCTCTCAAAATGGCCAAAAGCAAATGTTCGCTTCCTACATATGGGTGTTTTAATTCTTTCATTTCACTTTTGGCATTGATCAAAATTTGTCTTGCTTCTTCATTAAAGTTTCCAAACATAAAATCATCTCTTTTCCTTTTCTATATTGTTTCAATCCTTTCCTTTTTAAACACTTTTATATAAAATGAGAGCAGAGAAACAATAGACTTGTTCTTCCCCAAATACACTCGCTGAAACACTAAACTTAATATCAATGATTTCTAATTCTTTTTCTTCTAAAAAATCATTGATTGCTTTTTCTAAGTCCGTTTCATGGCCTTCATCAAATACTTTTACTTTCATATCATCACCATACACATTTTAAAATAGTAGAAATGATAAAATTGTCGTTAAAAATAATTTATAAATTATTTTTAACGACAAAAAAAATCACTAAATTGCGATTTTTAAAATATAACTATTTTTTCACTTTCAAAGGAAAGATGTCATTAGTGTAGTAGATTCACTCCCTATAATAAACGCTGTTTTTAATTCTAATTTACTCCTTTTTTCCTCCCATAATATGATTTAAAACTTTTTGGAATTGTTTTTGATATTCTTCAATACTAGAATTATTTTTAATTTCATAATTTGCTACACTTCTAAATTCTTCTAATTCCTGCTTAATTTTAGAAAAACGTTCTCTAATCTGTGCGTAGGAATCGCCACGCTTTCTTAATCGTTCTTCCAATAATCCCAAAGAACAATCAATATAAATGCAAGGAACTTCATCTAATTTTGCCTTAAGCTGTAAAATTCCTTCATATCCAATATCCTTAATTGCGATTTTCCTATCTGCCATAATTTGGTCATAATCATTTTTTAATATTCCATATTGATCTTGATGGAAATATTGATGAATCAATAATTGGTTCTGTGCTTTTAGGCGATCAAATTCAAAATGATTTACAAATACATATTCACTTTTTGGATCACTAGAGCGAGCCAATCTAGTTGTAACACTTCTAGGAAGAGTAAATATTCTTGAATTTAGATTTCTTATTAAAGTTGATTTTCCTACTCCACTTACCCCACAAATAACAATAAACATAAGATCACCTCTTTAAGAGAGGTATTAAAAAAGAATGATTTTGCCATCATTCTATTGTTCCATTTGTTTTGCTACCTCTTCTGCAAAATTTTCTTCTCTCTTTTCCATTCCTTCGCCTACTTCAAAGCGTACCATTTTTAAGATTTCTCCACCATTGTTTTTTACATATGTTCCAACACTAATATCACCATCTTTAATAAATGGTTGTTCTTCTAAACAAATTTCTTTATAGAATTTTTGAATTCTTCCCGCTACCATTTTTTCTGCGATTTCAGCTGGTTTTCCTTCGTTGATCGCTTGTTCTTTTAAGATTTCTCTTTCTCTATCTAATTCTTCTGCTGGAACTTCACTAGTTTTTACATAAGATGGCCTCATTGCAGCAGCATGCATTGCTACATCTTTTGCGACTTCTTCATTAGCACCTTTTAAAACTGTTAAAACAGCTATTTTACCACCCATATGAATATAAGCTCCAAAATATTCTTCCTCATTTTTTGTAATGTGTTCAAATCTTCTAAAACTTAATTTTTCTCCAATTTTTGCTGTTTTAGCAATAATCAAATCATTAAGAGTTCCTTCATTCGTATCTAATTCTAAAGCCTCTTCTACTGTTTTTACATTACTTTTAATAACTGTATTTAAAGCTGTATCTACTAAATTTTTAAATTCCTCATTCTTAGCAACAAAATCAGTTTCTGAATTGATTTCTACTACTGCAGCTTCATTTCCTTCAACTAATATTGCAGCAAGACCTTCAGCAGCAATACGATCCGCTTTTTTTGCTGCTTTTGAAATTCCTTTTTCTCTTAGCCAGTCAATAGATGCATTCAAATCCCCATTATTGGCTTCTAGGGCTTTTTTGCAATCAAGCATTCCTGCTCCCGTTTTTTCTCTTAACTCTTTTACTAAGCTAGCACTTATCATAATATCTCTCCTTTTTTATTAAAAAAGATAGTTTCTTATTTTAAAACCATCCTTATAGTTTTATTTTAAAGCATCAAGTAATTCTGCTTTTTTCATTGTAGAATAACCTTTAATGTCTTTTGCTTTTGCCATTTCACGAAGTTCTGCTACTGTAAGAGTGGATAAATCATTTGATTTAACGGCTTTTTCCTCTTTTACTTCTACAGTTTCATCTACTTCTTTTTTAGGTTCTACTCTTTCTGATGGTCTATGATTATTTTTTTCAAATGGTTTGCGTCCATCTCTAAAATCTTTTGGACGATTGTTTTCAAATCTTCTTGGTTCTCTTTTCTTCACTGTTTCTAAAGCTCTTTGCATTATATCATTTGCACTATCGTTTTTATGTTTTTCATCAGTTGTTACATAATCAACTAATTTTCCTCCATTCGCTTCAACGATTGCGTTTGCCATAACCCCAATAATTAGTTTTACAGCACGAATGGCATCATCATTTCCTGGGATTACATAATCTACCATGTCTGGATCACAGTTTGTATCTACAATACCAAACACTGGAATGTTTAATTTTCTAGCTTCTTTAATTGCAATATCTTCTTTTGATGGATCTACAATAAACATAGCGCTTGGTAATTTATGCATTTCTCTAATACCACATAAAAGTTTATTTAATTTGTCATATTCTTTTCTAAGACCAATTACTTCTTTCTTTGGTAGTAAATCAAAAGTACCATCTTTTTCCATTTTTTCAATTTCTTCTAATCTTTTCACTCTTCTTCTAATTGTTTTGAAGTTTGTTAAAGTACCACCAAGCCATCTTTCTGTTACATAGTAAGAATCAGAACGAAGTGCTTCTTCCTTTGTAGCTTCACTAGCTTGTTTTCTAGTTCCTACAAATAAAACCTTTCCACCATTTTCAGCAATTTTCTTTAAAGCTGCATAAGCTTCCTCAATTTTTTTCGCTGTTTTTTGTAAATCGATAATATAAATATCATCTCTTGAAGTATAAATATACTCTTTCATTTTTGGATTCCATCTCTTTGTTTGATGACCGAAATGTACTCCAGCTTCTAATAAATAACTCATTGACACTACTGCCATAATATTCCTCCTTTTGTTATTTCCTCCAACGACTCATCTTTTTACACCACCAATTTGGCACTAGGCATAAAAATCCTCGTTGTGTGTTTTAAAAAGCCACTATTATTATATCATAATCTTATTCAATTACAAGTTTTTTTAGAGCTTTATTTTAAATTTTTATAATCACAATATTTTATCATCATAATGCAATTAAAAAACGTGTATTTTTTTACACGTTAATCATAAATACACTCATAATAACCACCAGCATCAAATTCTGCTCCGATTATGCCAGGATCTTTACAAATGTTTTCCTTCCATACTCCACCATATTGTTAACAACAAGTTTTTTTAATACCAGACTCAGTATGATGTCTTACAGAATTCGTCACAAGTGGTGCTGCAATTGCAATCACTATACTGATTAGAGGAATCAACATCAATAATCCTCTCACTAATAGTACTTCTTTATAATAGAATTCGTATCCTGATTATTTGAAGCTGATTTAGTTCTCTCTACATCTTTCCCACAATTCAAGCAAACATCTGCTTCATTATCCAACTCTTTGCCACAATTTTGACAAAACTTACTCAAATTTTCAACTCTCTCTATTATACTATAAATACTAGCGAATTTCTACACTTTTACTTTTTCTTTTCTCTTTTGATTAATCTGTTCAAATAAATTAAAATTACGATAATTCGGATTATCTGTTACATCATCTAATACGATGATTTCAGAAGGCAAACTAATTCTTGTATTTTCCTCTGTTGGTTCCACCTCTAATAAACAAAGTTCTAAATTTCTGAACACATCCAAGGTAAAATATTGATTGTTATGAACAAAAGAATAACGATCTTTTAAAATTGGTGTTTTAACACCATCAGTCGTTCTTCTCAAATATTCCTTTTCTTTCATGCGACGCATTGTTTTTACTCTCACCTCTGGATCATCTGTATCTTTTTTATGAATTTCAAAATACATAGAAGCATTTTCATCACTCATTTTTCGGAAACAACATTCTTCATCCCCGTCTATATATAGTTGTTCCATTCTCATTTTTTTCACATTTTGTAACGTTGCAAGAAATGATTCTATGCAAGATGGTTTTACAAGAAACTTTTTTTGTCTTTGAATAGGAACTGGATCACCTAGTTCTCTATGAATCGTTCTAATAACTTGATCCATTTTACTATTAAAATCTTGATTATTTGCAATTACATGTAAATTGGGATGTCCTACCCAACAATTTAAGGTTGCTTCATCCAAAGAACGAGCAACTTCAGGTGATTCACTTCTTGCTTCATTATTGGCTAATGTATAAAATTCTTCTGCCCCATTAGCAGCTGTTACTAAGTGCAAAACCATTCGATATCTTGTTAATAAATCTATTTCTGTTAAAGATGATTCTTTTAAAATTTGAGCAAATCCTTCTGCATCAATATAAGCTTTATTATCTAAAGCTCCTCTATCACAAATAAGCAAACATTTTGTTTCTTCTGGAAGAGTCATTGCAAAATTTTCATACATAGATTCCTTATATAATTGATAACCCATAATTCCTTTTTGAAATTGATAAGTTGGAATGGATAATACTCCAAAAGGTCTAGCACCCCCACTAATTAATTCAGTGGCGCTCTCTCCTATAATGAATACTTTATATCCTTTTTCTGTAAATTTCTTTTCTATTTGTTGAAGGGCCGTTGTTTTTCCAGCACATGGCCCACCAGTTAATACAATTTTTGTAATTTTACTCATGATTCCATCCTCTCCTTTGGTTCATAGATTTTTCTTAAAACTTTTTGTTTGGAATCCAACTCATGAAGCGAAGCATGCGTAACTCCAAAACAATTTTTATCGTTTGTTAATGGCACATTATTCAAATGAAAATAATACATATTAATAGGACCTCGGTGCGTGACAATTAAACACTTTTCCAGTCCCATAATCCATTCTAACACCTCCTTTTGTCTTCTATATAAATTTAACATGGACTCTCCTTCTGGATAACTTGTATTAATTCCTACATCCCCTACAAAATCAGGAAATAAAGCTTCTGCCTTTTCCTTAGGCATTCCAGTTAAAAGTCCTTTATCTAATTCTCTCAAACAAGGCTGCAACTCAATAGGAATATGATAAGCATCCGATACTAATTGCGCTGTTTCTTTAGCCCTTTTAATGTCACTACTATAAATTCTATCAAACACAATTTGATGTTTTTTCATAAATTCTATTGTCCTTTTGACTTGCTCGATCCCCTCTTCTACTAGTTCTACATTACTCCACCCTCCTATAAAACGTTCATCATCTAATCCATGTCTTAAAATATAAATCATATTTTCCTCCTTGTTCAAGTGTATTTACGACACTTATTCATTCGTTAAAGAAATGCATTTATTATACACTTTTTTACTACCTATATTTTGGGGGTCTTATTACAAATTGTTTTGGCTCTTGTTCAAAGCCTAACACTCTATCTCGATCATATACTTCCGTTAAATAATGCTCCCCACAAAGTGGTACATATTCTATTTTACTATCACTTCCATCTATCACAACTTCTGCTCCCTCTAATACAAATACCCCATTTACCCGTCTTCCCTGAAACTTAGCCTTCTGTCCGCATCCTTTGATTCCACATATATTAATTAGCTCTTCAATATGATCTGCCCATCTCATCAAGGGATTACTACCAGTAAAAAATTCGGCTTTAAAAGTTGTTCTCAATCCAAAACATATTACTGGGATATCATAATATTTCGTAATCCGATAAAGATCAATCACTTGCTCTTCATTTAAAAATTCGGCTTCATCTACAAGTATGCAAGCAATTCCTTGCGATTTCCATATTTCACCATAGGGTAATAATTTTTCTTCTTCCCTTATCAATAACTCCACTTTTCTATCTTTACCAAGTCTAGAAACAACAGTATCCTCTCCTTTTGTATCTTTTTCTGATTTTATTACAATTACTTGTAATCCATTTTCTTCATAGTTGTGCGCTACTTGTAAAAGTGCCGTTGTTTTTCCACAATTCATTGCTCCATACCTAAAACTTAAACTTGCCATATTTCCTCCTACTAACGTGTATTTTTTACGCTTTTTTGACGTTTAAAAAAGCATATTTTTCAAAATACCTTTTTTTCTGCTATTTTCTTTTTAAAGCGATATTGTTTTGCAGGTTTCTTTCCTTCGAATTTAGCTGTTTCTCCAGTATCTTCAATTAAATCTAAACTCAAAATTTTTTTTCTAAAGTTTCTTCGATCCATCTTTGTCCCCAAAATCGCCTCATAAACCTTTTGAAGTTCTGGTAATGAAAAGATTCCTGGAAACAAAGATTTTAAAATGGTTGATGAAATAATTTTTTTTTGAAGCTCTTTTAAAGCTTCGATCAAAATTTCATTATGATCATAACCTAATGGCGGAACTCGATCGATAGGAAACCAATCCGCATTCGATGTTCTTAAAGTTTCCCTTAATACTTGAACTCGCTTACTATCAATGACTCCAATATAAGCAACCGCTACCATTCTCATGACTGGAGAGCGGGCAACACTACCAAATACTCCAAATTGATAAATATCGATTTCTTTAATTCCTGTTTTTTCAGCAATTTCCCTTTTGGCTCCTGATAACAAGTCTTCATTATTGTAAAGTGCTCCACCAGTTAAAATCCAATCCCCTAAAAATGGTTCATTTTTTCTTTTCACTAACAATACTTTAGTAATTCCCTGCTCAACTGTAAAAATGGCGGTAATAACATGAATTCCTTGGTTTTTATATAACTTATCTTTTACATTCATTCTACCACCTATTTTCATTATAAGCGTAACATGAACACTTGTCAATATTATATTGACAAATTTGAAAAAAATATTTAAAATAAATTTTCAAAGGAATGATAATATATGATGATTCAAAATTGTTTTTTCATTACTTTGGCAACTTTATTAAATCCAGACGATTATTGTCAAGAATTTAAAGTTGCCAAAAAAATACTCGGTTATCTAAAAGAAATTTACCCAGAATTAAAAGAAGATACCTGGAAGGAATATATCTTAGAAAGTTATGAGCTTCACCAAGGACATCTTTCAATAGGAGGGAGATTAGATTATATAAAAGGAATTATATTCTGTGAAAATTATTCAAATCGCAATATCGATGATATTATGATGGAACAAAAAAGAATCATATTAAAATATAGGAGTATTAGTGGCAAGCCTTCTAAACATATAAAACTTGCTATTTTTGAATTTATTTATCAACAGTTTATGGCCCGGATTCAAGAAGATACCAAACTATTACTATTTACATTTCCTGCTTCCTCTATTCCACAATAAAAGAGAAATTAGTGTGTTAATTTCTCTTTTACTTTCTTGCTTACCAAGCTCATATCTGCTTTTCCCTTTAATTTAGGTGTTAACATACCCATCATTTTTCCCATATCCGATGGAACCTGTGGATTTACAATTTCAAATGCTTCTGCAATCACTTGATCAATCGCTTCTTCGCTTAGTTGCTCTGGCATATAACGGGATAATATATCAATTTCATTTTGCGTTTTTTTGACGAGATCAGTTCTATTTCCTTTTTCAAATTCGGCAATAGATTCTTTTCTCGTTTTTATTTCACGACTTAAAATGGTGATTACTTCTTCCTCTGTCAAAGGATGCTTTACTTTAATTTCTTCTAATTGAATAGCCCCTTTTACCATACGAATAACAGTTAACAATTCTTTGTCCTGTTCCTTCATAGCTTGCTTTAAATCTTCTAAAATTTTTTCCCTCATTATAATTCCCCTTTCGAAAAAAAGCCTTACAGGCTTAATTATAGTTTCTTTCTCTACGACGGCTATTTCTGATTGCTTCTTTTTTCGCTTTTCTTCTTCTTACGCCTGGTTTCATATACCCTTCTTGTCTTTCACGTAAATTTTTTAGGAGGCCATCCTTAACGTTTTTTTGTTTCATTGTTCTAATTGCACCATCAACATTTCCGTTTCGAACGATTACTTTTGTCATTTAGATTCCCTCCCTTCTTGGCTAAGTTCATTATAACACTTAAAACTTCAGATTTCAACTAAAAAAACTAGAAAAAGAAGGCATTTCGACAAAATTTACGAGAATTGGAAAAAAGCACCAAAGTGCTTTTAATAAATACGAATCAAGGTTCCAACAATTCTGCCTGCTTTTAATATCATTTCCGCCATACTTGCAAGGAATGGTAATATAAGTGGCATACCAACAATTGCTAACATTAGTATAATTGCTTTCTGATATTTTTTTACAGTGGACATAATGTATTTTCCTTCGATCTACGAAGTGCGGAACCTAAGCTTCTTCCTAAATCTAATAATACATCAATTCCTCTTACAAGTGCGTTAATAAATGTACCTGTAATACTAACGCCTCCCATTATTTCATTCATTTTTTCTAAATTTAATTCTTTCATTTTTTTCTCCCTTCTATTTATTGCATTTGAGTGGTCTAAAAAATCCATCAATAACGCCAATAACAAATACTGCTCCTGCTACAATCAGAAGCCCTACTCCAAGGCTGATTCCTCCACCACCTTGAATTTGATTTAATTTTTCAGTTTCTATTTGTTTCATTTTTCATTCCTTTCTTCCATTTTTGACTAACTTCTTTCCAAATACTCATATCTTTTGTTTTTACCCGAATCGTTACGATATTGTTTTCTACTAATAATTTTTTAGATATCGATACTGTAACTTCAGCTTTCATTACTTTTTCTCCAGAGATAACTTGGGACTCAGAGTCTACACTTACCAGTTTCATATCTTTATTTTTCACAATTGCATGTTCAAACTCCTTCATTTTTGAAAAAGGAACCATTACTGTTACAATATTCTTCTTGCTTTCTTGAATCATTCCATAAAAGGTTTCATAAACTGGATAATGATACCAAAATATCAAGACCAACAATAATGTAGAGAGTATCACGAGAAGATAAACTCTTGGCTTTATTCCTTCTGGATAAGGTTGTTCCATAATCCAGACTTGGTTTTTCCATACGTTCTTATTCACACTTACTCACATCCTCTAAAATAGAACCATTTTGAATTTCAATTTTTTGATCAAACAAGTCCAAATTATCCAACCGATGAGATACTATAATAATTGTTTTATCTGAATACTTTTTGAAAATTTGTTTTAATATTCTTCTTTCCATATTACAATCGATCTGACTAGTTGCTTCATCTAATAACAGAACCGAAAATGGTAATAATAGGGTACGCGCCAATACAATTCTCTGTTTTTCACCCCCTGAAAGATTTGCTCCATTTTCTTCTAAAACAAAGCGATGTCCCAAGGGATTTTTCTGAATAATAGAATCTACTTCTGTTAATTTTAAAACTTCTTGATATTCAGAATTTGGTTCTTTTCCAAGTAAAATATTTTTATAAATAGGACCCGTCCACAATTGTTCTTTCATAGATACATATAAAATATTATTTCTGATGGTCTCTTCACGGTATTCCTTAATATCAATTCCATCTAAAAAAATTGTATTTTTTGGTGATTCATAATATTTCATCAATAGTTTTAAAATGGTACTTTTTCCATTTCCACTTTCTCCAGCAAGTAAAACTTTACTTCCTTTTTGAATCCGAAAAGAAAGGTTTTTTAAAATTGGTTGTTCAAAATAGGAAAATGTCAAATTTTTGATTTCAAGGCTTCCCTTTAATTTTTCATTATAAATTCCTGACTCCTTAGTTTCTAAAAACAAGTTAGAAAGTCGCTTCCAAGCTACTTTAACCTTTTTAAAATTTTCTCCTAATTTTAATAGGTTTCTAACAGGTTCTATAAAGTACATAAATAAAGAATGAAATAATAATAGTGAAGAAATGGTTAACTCTTCCTTCGCTACTAAATAAATTCCTAAGGCTAAGAATGCTAACATGGAAAATTCATATAAAGATTGCCCCAATATTCCAGATTCATTTTGAACACATTCTAAGGATTTTACTCCTTCTGTATATTCTATATATCGTTTCATCATTTCTTCTTTGGCGTGTTCCTTTAAATGGCTTCCATATATTGTTTCATAGCCCCCTAAAGTTTCAACCATATAAGAAGTAACCAGCGAATGATCTTCCTCTACTTCTTCTACTTTTGAAGCAATTCGCTTTTGATAAACCATAAATAAAATAATATAGAAAAATAATGTAAAAAGAGATATAAAAAACAATTTACTACTGATAAAATATAGAACAATACCACTAATAAATAAAAGAGGCAAATCCATCAAGGCTGATAAGGTAATGGTAGCTAAAAATGTTCTAATTACTCCAATATCTCCAATTCTAGAGATCATTTCTCCTGTGGTTCTGTTTTTAAAGTATCGATAAGGAAGGTGAAGTATTTTTTCAATAATAAGACGCATAAATTTGAAGTCAATTCTTTCGTAAACGTGGAAAAAAATTTTATTTCTAAGAAAACTACTTCCATTTTTTAAAACTAAAAATGAAGCGTAAAGCAAAATTGAACATAAGAGATAACTTGTTTCATCGTGTGTATTTAAAAGGGAAACAAAGTGTTCTAGCAGAAAGGAAAAGAAAATTGAAAAAATTGTTACAAAAATAGACAGACAAATCATGGTTAAGAAAGGGTTTTTTTCATTCTTTAATAAGGTTAAAAATTGTTTTTTTAAAATATGGTTAGGTTTTTTATATACAATTGGTACTTTAGGATAAAAGGTCAAAATGACATGTTGCCATATTTGTTCAAATTTTTCAAAACCCATTTTATAAATTCCTTTGGCTGGATCTCCTATGATCAGATATTTTTTTTGCATATGAAGTTCATAAATGACAAGATAATGATAATAACTTTTCTCCAATAAAACATGCGCAATACAGGGCAGTATAATCGCTTCTTTTTGAAATTCTTCAAAGCTCCCTTCTATTCCTCTTGCTTCAATTCCATCTTTGTTCACACCTAGATCATCTTTTAATTCTTCATATGGAATATGTCCATGATAAGATTCGATAATCATAGAAAGACAAGCTGCGCCACAGTCTTTATGGTCTTCTTGTAATACGACTGGATACTTTCGCATAACTTCTACCTCCTCACCCATAAGATACGACAAAAAAAAACGAATATCCTAACTCGTTTTCAAAATTTTAATATTTTTATGCATTTTTTTCCGTACATTCGTTCTTTTAATAGAGAAAAGTCATCGCAATCGAATTTTTCCTCTTCATATTCGCATACAACAATCGCCCCTGCTTCTAAAAAATCTTGTTCTTTTAAATATTGAAGGGTTGGTCCAATCAATTGTTTATGATATGGTGGATCTAAAAAAACCAAATTGAATTTCTGCTTTATATGTTCATGAAGTTTTAGGGCATCGGTATGAATAATGGCTACAGACTCCATTCCTTTGATATTTTCTTTCATGATTTCAATTGCCATCTTATTTTGATCGACGAGTGTAACCTGACTTGCTCCGTTACTGAGTGCTTCAATTCCTAAAGCTCCACTTCCCGCATATAAATCCAAACAATTGGCGCCTTTGAGATCATTTTGAATCATTGCAAACAGGGATTCTTTTACCCGATCCATAGTAGGCCTTGTTCCATCAATATCAAAACCTTTTAAGTTACGTCCTTTATAAATACCGCTAATAATTCTCAATTTTCTCACTTCTTCCGTATATTATTACAATTTTTGGGAATTTATAATAACGTGAGCAATCACACATATTATTACTCCCCTTTAAGAGCGAATTCGCTCTTTTTATTTTAATGTTCCCATAATAGATTCTATCATTTCTAATGTTTCTAATGCTTTATTAATTTTATCAGATGGACGCAATTTATAGTTTGCTTTTACTTCCTCTTCAAATGTTCTAATCATTCCCGGTTCGCGATTTAAAATTTTATACCAATTGGAATTTTCTCTGATGTACTTGCTAAAATAAGGGTTATTTTTGAGTGCAAATTGTGTTTCTAATGTCATTAATCCTCAAAGTGTTTATAAAGAGGTCGAGGCTTATATTCTGTCTTAGTCTCTTCTTTGGTGTCTTTACCTGTTAAATCCTGTACAACACTCAAAACCCTTTGGATACTACTTACCCCATTTTGAACACTATCTAGATCAACATTTTTTAAAAGTCCCATTAAATCTGTCAAAGATGCCATTCCTGCTACTGGAGCGACTACTTCTGCTACTCCAAGATAGGGTTTCCAAGTTGTTTCATCTTCCCCATACAAGTCATAAAGCTCATAAAATTTCTGCCAACTCATTTCTCCTGACTTTGTATATTTGATCAGTTTTGGATTTTTTTTTACAAATCCTTTAAAATCCTCTATATTTGCCATGATAACCACCTATAATAGTATATGTGATTATTTTTTTTTATTTCCTATTCTAGGCCTTGAAGTGATCAATCTTGTATCATTTATTGATATAGATAAATTTTTTGCCTTCTTTTTCTCATTTATTATATCATGTTTTTGAAAGAAAAAATAGCTAACAAATGTTAACTATTTCTGATTTTCATAAAGTAATCCTTTGGCATATTTCCAAGCTAAGATGCGTTTTACTCGATCATTAATCACATCTTCGCTAAGACTATTATTGGTGACTGCATCTTTTACTTCTTTAATACTTGCTTCATAATCTGTTACAATTAATAGGTCGTTCCCAGCAAGAAGTGCTTTTACTACTTTTTTGTCAATATCTTTGGTTGCACCCATTGATAAATCATCTGTGATAATTACTCCAGTAAAATCCAAATCTTCTCTTAATATGTTATGAATTGGAATCGATAAAGAGGCAGGATTGGATGAATCTATATTCGTTACTGTATTATGACCCACTAAAACAGCTTCTGCTCCTGCATCAATTCCCGCTTGAAATGGTGGGATATCATTTTTCAAAATACTATCATAAGTTCTTGAATCCGTTACACTGCCTGCGTGTGTATCAGGATTATTTCCATATCCAGGAAAATGTTTTAATGTATAAGATACTGTTCCACCTTTACTCGCTTTAATGACTGTCTGTGCAAATTCTGAAGTCGTAGCTGTATCTTTTTGTAGCGATCTAGGATACATATAATCAGATGGCGTTGTAGAGACATCTACAACAGGGGCAAGATTTAGGTTAATTCCAAGACTTGCTAATAATAAACTTTTTTCTACAGTATCTTCTTTTATTCGTTCTAATCCACCATCACCATACAATTCGCTTGGTGATAAAAATGGGGTATCTTTTAGATTTTTGTTATTACTTACTCGGACCACATTTCCCCCCTCTTCATCTACCGCGATTAGAAGTGGTATTTTAGCAGCTGATTGCACTTCTTTAATCATAGAGATTACTTCATTTTTTGTTTTGCCCTGAAAGTCTCTTCCAAATAATACATATCCACCGAATCCATTTTGTTTTACAATATTAGTAGCATCTTTATCGGGAAAACGAACCAAAAGCAACTGTCCTATTTTTTCATCTAATGACATTGTTTCCAATTTTTTTTCTGCAAATGTATAGTAATCCTTAAAGATTCCATCATTTGATTCTGTTTTTTTATTTGTGGATGATCTTGCGTAATCCTTAATCTCTATATCCTGTACATCTTTATTGGGGTCTAATAATCCAGTATAACTAATGACTACATCATCCCCAATTTCTAAAATGAAGTCTTCTAGTTTAAATTTATAAACTACATCATTGTCATCTTGTACAATTACATAATCCTCATTTGTCATAAGAACTCTTCCATTTACTTGCTTTAGTGTTTCCTGTTTATTACCAATACAAAAATATGTAATCGTCCCAATGAGTAAAACAAGTGCTAAAGAAAGTCCTATCCATATTTCCTTTTTCACAAACTCATTCCTTTCTACTCTTTATTAAAAGTATATTCTGATTCTTTTCTTTCATGCAGAGAATAGGAAAAAGATATTAGAAACCTAATATCTATACTGTAAAATCATCTAAGAAATCATGAATTGTCATAATTTTTTCATCTACTTTTTCCAAATCAATTATTTCTTCTTGCTGTTTTTCTATTTCTTTTTCAGTTAATTTATCTTTTCTCTTCAAACTAGACATGATAAATACTTCCGCTATTTTTTCTCTCGTAATCGTACTACCAGTAGAATATCGATCTGCAATTGGCAGTTCTGTTATTTTAAATGGATTAATCTCTGTTCTTGTCTTAATTCCTATTATGGTATGTCCTTCTACAATAAAAGCATTCATAATTTCATAAGGATTCGTTTTTACATCACGAATAGCGAGTACTCCTCGCCTTGCACGCGCTGTTTTTTCAAACTCAGAGATTTTTACTCTTTTTCCGGTATTTTTTGTAGTAAAGATTGTAATGTATGGAATATTATCATCAAATAAAAGTCCGCTTCTCACTTCATCTTCTTTTAAAGTAATCGCTTTTACTCCACTTGATTTGAGCCCAGTTACTGGAATCTCATCAGTATTATAATGGAGCCCATATCCTCTTTTAGTAATAACAAAGACTTCTTCTCCTTGGTGATCCACTACACTGACAATTCTATCGCTTCCTTTTAATTTCATCGCGGTCATTGGTTTTGAATAACGTTGTACTTTAAAATCTGATAATTTTGTACGTTTTACCATTCCCTCTTTTGAAAACATTGTAATATAACTGTTTTCTTCAAAGTTATAAACTGGAACACTCGCAACAATAGTTTCTCCTGCTTCTATTTTTACAATATTGCTGATATGTTTTCCAAGCTCTTTCCATTTCAAATCTGGAAGTTCATGAATTGGTATATATAAATAATTGCCTAAATCTGTAAATACTAAAATGGTATCTAAAGTATTCATTTCATAAATTCCTAGTGGGTAGTCTCCTTCTTTTAAGGCGGTTTCATCTTCGCTGGCACTATAACTTCTAGTAGTTACTCGTTTTACATACCCTTCTTTTGTTACTACCACAATACAATCTTCTTTTGGTATCATGGAAGCTGTATCTATTTTGATTTCAACAAGTTCATCTTCAATTTGCGTTTTTCTAGGAACTGCATACTCTTTTTTTATGGCCCTAAGTTCTTCTTTCATAACATTTTTTAGTTTATTTTCATCACTCAAAATTGCTTCTAATCCTTTTACAATAAGCTCTAACCGTTTGTATTCTTCTTCTAATTCTGTCACATCTGTATTGGTTAAACGATATAGTTGTAGCTTTACAATCGCATCAGCTTGAAGTTCACTAAAATCAAACTTTTTAACCAAATTGATCACAGCATCACTTTTGTCTTTACTAGAACGAATTGTTGCTATCACTTCATCTAGAATAGACATCATTTTTAAGAAGCCTTCTACAATATGCATTCTTGCTTTCGCTGTTTCTAAATCAAATTTTGTTCTTTTTTCAATCACTTCTTTTTGATGGGCAATATAAGCGTCTAATATTTCTAAAATTCCTAAAGTCATTGGTCTTCTATTTACAATTGCTACCATATTAAAGTTATATGATACTTGTAAATCAGTATTTTTTAATAAATAATTAATAATTAAATCCTGATTTGCGTCTTTCTTTAAATCAATAACAATGGTTTCTGGATGTTCCAAATCTGATTCATCGCGCACTTCTGATATTCCTTCTATTTTTTTATCAATACGAATATCATCAATTTTCTTGACCAAAGTTGCTTTATTTACTTCATAAGGGATCTCGCTGATCACAATTTGATCTTTTCCTTTGTTTTTTACAAATTCATATTTGGACTGTACCATAATACGTCCTCTACCAGTTGTATAGGCATCTAATAAACCATTTTTGCCTCTTGCAATTCCACCAGTCGGGAAATCTGGTCCTTTTACAATTTCTAAAATTGTTTCTAAATGACAGTTTGGACTATCAATTCTTTTTACTGTTGCATCTATAATTTCTCCTAAGTTATGAGGAGGTATATTGGTTGCATACCCTGCACTGATTCCATTGGAACCATTGACAAGTAAATTTGGAAACTTTGCAGGCAAAACAGTTGGCTCTTTTAAAGTATCGTCATAATTAGGAGCCCAAACAATGGTTTCTTTATCCAAGTCTTTTAATAGTTCATTACTGATCTTTGCTAGCCTCGCTTCTGTATAACGCATTGCAGCTGCTCCATCTCCATCCATGGAACCATTATTTCCATGCATATCAACATAAATGGTATTTTGTTTCCACCACTGGCTCATACGTACAAGCGCTTCATAAATACTAGAATCTCCATGTGGGTGATAAAACCCCATAACATTCCCAACCGTTTTGGCCGATTTTTTGTAACCTTTATCATAAGTATTGTGATCACGATACATTGCATATAGAATTCTTCTTTGAACAGGTTTTAATCCGTCCCTTACATCTGGCAAGGCACGATCTTGAATAATGGCTTTGGCATAACTTCCAAAACGCTCTCCCATTATTTCTTCTAAGGAATAATCATATATTCTTTTTATTATTTCTTCCATGTTATTTCCCCCTAAATTTGATAATCATCTTCTAATGAGAATTCTACATTTTCATTAATCCATTCTTTTCTTGGCTCTACTTTATCCCCCATTAATACGCTGACTCGTTTCTCAGCAAGCGCAACGTCTGTGATATTTACTTTGACAAGGCTTCTTGTTTCTGGATTCATTGTGGTTTCCCATAACTGGTCTGCATTCATTTCTCCAAGACCTTTATATCTTTGCGTTTCTAATTTAACTTTACTTTTCTTTAATATTTCATTTCGCTCTTCATCTGTCCAAGCATAATAAATCGTTTTTCCATTAAATAATTTATAAAGCGGTGGCATAGCAATATAGACTTTTCCTGCTTCAATTAATGGTTTCATATATCGATAAAAGAAAGTTAACAGAAGAATTTGGATATGTGCCCCATCAACATCGGCATCGCTCATAATAATGATTTTGTCATAATTGGAATCTTCAATTTCAAAATCGCTTCCTACTCCAGCTCCAATGGTATGAATCATTGTATTGATTTCTTCATTTTTCCATATTTCTTCTAATCTGGCTTTTTCTGTATTGAGTACTTTTCCTCGGAGTGGCAAAATAGCTTGAAATTTTCTATCTCTTCCTTGTTTCGCACTTCCTCCTGCTGAATCTCCTTCGACTAAGAAAAGTTCATTTTTCTTAGGATTTTTAACTTGTGCAGGTGTAAGCTTTCCTGATAAAGCCCGTTCTTTTTTGTTTTTATCCTTTCCTGCCCTTGCTTCATCTCTGGCCTTTCTAGCTGCTTCTCTTACCATTTTGCTTTTTACCATTTTGTCTAAAATTTTAGTAGCAATAGCTTTGTTTTCTTCTAAGAAAAATTGGAGTTTTTCACTCACTACATTATCGACTGCATTTCTTGCTTCTGGTGTTCCTAACTTTCCTTTTGTTTGACCCTCAAATTGTAATAAGTCTTCTGGTATTTTAAGACTTACAATAGCGGTTAATCCCTCTCTTGTGTCTGCTCCCTCTAAATTTTTATCTTTTGGTTTTAGGTATCCATTTGTCCTAGCATAATCATTAAATACTCTGGTTAATGCGGATTTAAAACCAACTTCATGAGTTCCTCCATCACTAGTTTTAACATTGTTTACGAACGAAATAATATTTTCTGAATAAGTATCTGTATATTGAAATGCTACATCGACTTCAATTTTATCTTTCATTCCTTCAAAACGCACAGCTTCATGTAGTGCTGTTTTATCTTCATTAACATATTCAACAAACGCTTTCAAACCATTTTCATAATGAAATATATCGCGTTTTTTGTCTTCTTCATCAATCACTTCAATTATAAGTCCTTTTAGTAAAAAGGCACTTTCTTGCATTCTTTCACATACTGTTGTATAAGAAAAATTTGTTGTTGAGAAAATCTCTGCATCTGGCATAAAATGGACTCTTGTTCCAGTCTTACTCGTTTTTTCTAATTTCTTCAAAGGAATATCTAACTTTCCTCCATCTTTAAAACGAATAAAATGCTCATAACCATCTCGCTTAATCGTTACTTCCATCCATGAAGAAAGTGCATTTACTACACTCGCTCCAACTCCATGCAATCCTCCAGATACTTTATATCCGCCTTCTTCAAATTTTCCTCCTGCATGTAAAACGGTATAGATTACTTCTGGTGTACTTTTCCCGCTTGTATGTGTCCCAACTGGTACCCCTCGACCTTCATCTTCTACACTAACACTATGATCTGCATGTAAAGTAATTTTTATTTTATTTCCATATCCATTGATTACTTCATCTATTCCATTATCAACAATTTCCCATACAAGATGATGTAGTCCTCTTTTATCTGTTGAACCAATATACATTCCTGGACGCTTTCTAACAGCTTCTAGTCCCTCTAATATTTTTATGGAACTTTCATCATATTTCACCATAAATCTGCCCCCAACCTACTTTTCTATTATCATTCTTATTCATTATACCAAATTTTTTTATTTGTTGTAAAGGAATTTTTGAATTTGATATCAATTTTTCCCTTATAAATAAAGCGTTTTTTTAACATCAAATATAAAAAAAGATATGCGATTATATCTTTTACTAAATACTTTAATAATATTAAAAACAGTTATTACTATAATATTAAAGTTGTTTCATTTCTTTAGTAGCAAAGTCATATTTATAACTTTCCCAAGTATTATCTTCTCGCTTTCATTGACAAACAATATGATATAAGACTCTTTCTTGATTTATTTTTTGTTCTTTTTCATCTGATATTTGTCCCCATTGTCCTTCTAAAGTAAGAGTATAATTTGAACATTTTGATGTCATATTTTCAAGTATTTCTTTAGAATTATTTCTAATATCGATAATTTCTATTTTATTTTTATTTCGAATTAATATATAACCAGTATTAGCAGTTAAAAAATCAAAATTATCATTTTGGGTATATTTTTTTATTTCATTTGTTTTATAATTTATGACCTTTAAACCATTATCTTTTAATACAACATAATTAGGATATTCTTTTTCAATTAATCCATCATTTGGGTATAAAAAGCAATTATCATAATATAAATACTCTGCTTTTTTACTTTCTGTATTTATTGTATACATAAAGATATTACACTCTTTTTCATTTTCCTACTCCTCTTATGTTTTTAAACTACTTTTATTATACATTATATCTCCTACATATTTTAGATATTTTTTTAAGTTAGTGTCAATTTAGTGTCCCAAATTATATGCGATAAAATTTAAAAAAAGTTAATTCAACATTAACCATTTTTATCCATTCTATTATGTTTCATTAGCAGTACACATCAAATAGGATTTCTTCATCATTTTTTGTAACTCTTTATGATTCGCTTTTTTAACTTTTCTTAAAGAAAAATTAGTATAATAGACCTCTGTATTTTGCTTTCCAACCGCTATCCTGTCAGAAGAAGCAAAAGGAATATCTCTATTATCTAATACTCTTGCTAGAGATTCTGCATATTCAAAGTGACTTCTTCTCTTATTAAAAATATTAATGGTACTATGGAAAAAATAAACGGTTTTATCATCTATTACCCGAGATATATAATGTGTATTTAATGTAGACTGTCCTTTTATTTCGAATTGAAGTTCTTGGTTTAATATATTACATTTCATAAATCTTTTATCGTATTTCACATCTAATTCATAATTCATATAAAGAAATCTTCCAACATATAAAAATGTTATAAAAATTAGAAAAATAACAATGAACATTTTTATTTGTTTCCTCTTTCCCTTTTTAATGTTTGCTACCATATTTACCATATTTTCTTCTAAAGTGTTTATATATTTTCTATCGTCTACTTTTTCCCCACTCATCAAATCATTAATCGATATTCCTAAAATATTGCATAATGGCGAAAATAAAGACAAATCCGGCATATTTCTTCCATTTTCCCAATTTCCTATCGATTTTTCAGTTACTCCTAATTTTTCTGCTAACTGCGCTTGTGTGAAACCTTTTTCTTTTCTACAAATTGCTATAAATTTGCCAATACGTTCTTGATTCATAATTACTCCCTCCATCATAATCGTATAATCTTTTAGAAAAATTTTACAGGAAATAAACCTAGGGTCATTTGAATTACACTTTGTTAAAGAATTTTTATTCATGAAAAATAGATATCCATTGATACCTATTTTCTTTTTATTTATTTTTATATTACCAAAGTTTTTTGTTTAGGTCTATCATTAGAAAGATCTAAATTTAATCTTGTTCCTATATTTTTTCCAAGTTTGATTTGCTTAAAATTCTTTCCAACATAATAAGTTGCGCGTTGCTTCATAATAATTGCCCTTCTACTCATTATTTTTTTTCCAACAACTGATAATACTCATATCGTTTCATAGCTTCTTCTTTTTGACTTTCTAATAGTTCTTTCGCATACTTTGGATTAATGGCTTCTAACATGGCATATCTTGTTTGTTTCATCAAAAAATCTTCATATAAATTAAAATCGACATTTTTACTATCTAAGTGAAAAGTATCCGTTTCTGGTAGATAGCGGAATATCGGAAAATACCCACTCATAGTCGCCATTTTTTCCATCTCAACACTATTTTCCATTCCACCTTTTATACCATGTGATATACAAGGCGTATAAGCAATTATAATAGATGGGCCTTTATGCTCTACTGCTTCTTTTAATGCTTTGATTAGTTGCATTCCATTTGCACCTAAAGAGACCTGTGCTACATAAGCATTTGGATAAGAAAGTGCAATCCGAGCCAAATCTTTCTTAGACGTTTTTTTACCAACAGAAGCAAACGAGGCAATTGCCCCTTTTGGACTCGCTTTTGAAGACTGTCCTCCCGTATTAGAATACACTTGACTATCCAATACCAAGATATTAATATTGTCATTACTTGCCAAAGCATGATCGATTCCACTAAAACCAATATCATAAGCCCAGCCATCTCCACCTATTGCAAAGTGAATTCTAGCTGGCAAATAATCTTTTAAGGTTTTAAATTCAGGAGGCAAAGATTCATAGTCTAATAATTGATATATTTTTTTCGTTACCTCATAATTATCTGAGTTATTTAAATATTCCTGTAGCAATTCTGTATTTGGATTATTTTCTTCTATTAATTTTTTCATTTGCTTCATTAAACGATTTTGAACTGTCTCAAAAGCAGTTAGCATTCCATAACCATATTCTGCATTATCTTCGAATAAGGAACTTGCCCATGCTACTGTATAAGGCATACTAGGCATGCTTCCCCCATAAATGGAAGAACATCCTGTCGCATTTGCGATTACCAAAGATTCTCCAAAAAGTTGCGTTAAAAGTTTAATATATGCAGTTTCTCCACATCCCGCACAAGCTCCTGAAAAAACAAATTTCGGTTCTTTAAATTGAGTTCCCTTCATGGTATCCTTTGCTTCTTCTGGCTTTGTTGTGACGTTTTTTATCAAATAATCAAATATATCTTGTGTTTTTTCCTTTAAAGATGTATCTAATTTTACGGTTTCTAATGCTTTCATCCCCTTTTTTCCAGGACAGGTTTTTAAACAAACTCCACATCCAGTACAATCTTTTGGAGATATTGCAAGAATAAAATAATAAGAATTTCCAATCGCCTTTTTACAATTTTTCTTGATATATTCTGGTGCCTTTTGGTATTCTTCTTCGTTAAGTAAAAATGGACGAATAACACCATGTGGACAAACAAAAGAACATTGGTTACATTCTATACAGTTATCTTTTATCCAACTTGGCACAATATCACTAATGGCCCGTTTTTCTAAGTTCGCGGTTCCTGGAATAAAGCTCCCATCTTTATAAGGGAGCATATCACTTGTTGTAAGTTCATTTCCTAGCCTTTTTGTCATCATCATATAGACATCATGAATATCATCTTTAGAGGATGGTTTGATAGAAATATTATCAGGCATAACTTCAGTAATATAGTTTTCTGCTTCTTCTATTGCAGAATAATTTGCGTTGAGTATACTTTCTCCTTTTTTAAAAAATTTATTTTTCGCATATTCTTTCATTTTCTCTTTTGCGGTATTATAATCTAGCAAATTAGAAATTTTTATAATTGCTGCTTCTAAAATGGTACTAATTTTATTTTGGAGTCCAACCTTTCTAGCTAACTCATAAGCATTAATGATATAACATTGAATATGACGTTCTACCAAAATCTTTTTTACACTATCTGGAAGAAATTCCATAATTTCTTCTTTGGTCTTGCTTGTATTCAAGAGAAAAATCCCATGTTCTTCTATTTGTTCTAAAACGGAGAAGTTATGTAAGTAGTTTTCTTTGGTTACTACAACTACACTAGGATTTTCAACATAATAAGTAGAACGGATCGGTTCATTAGAAAATCTTAAATGACTGGCGGTTACTCCACCTGATTTTTTAGAGTCATATTCAAAATAGCCTTGCACATAATCATCTGTATTCTCTCCAACCAATTTCATAATACTTTTAGAAGCGCTCACCATGCCATCACTACCATAACCATAAATTAAAAATTCACGATTTTTTTTGATTTTAAAAGTAGAATCTTCTGGTAAACTTAAGTGTGTTAGATCATCAATAATTCCAATTGTAAAATTATTTTTAGGGTTTTTCTCTAACATATCATAAACTGCTTTTATCATAGAAGGCGTTGTATTTTTACTAGAAAGACCATAACGACCACCAACAATAATCATTTCCTTTTCCTTCAAAATATTTACAACATCTAAATAAAGTGGTTCCCCATTACTTCCTGCCTCTTTCGTCCTATCTAAAACGGCAACTTTCTTTATTGTAATTGGAACATTTTTTAAAAAGTAATCTGGACTAAATGGTCGATATAAATGTACTTCTAATAGGCCACAATGATAACCATTCTGATTTAGAATATCAATGGTTTCTTTAATAGTTTCACAAACAGATCCCATTGCAACAATCATTTTATCTGCTTTTTTATCTCCATAATACATAAATGGCTCATAATGGGTCCCAGCTTTTTTATTGAGTAAATTCATATAATTATTCACAATATCTGGAACAATATCGTAATCCTTATTACGTACTTCTGTCATTTGAAAATAAATATCATCATTTTCTGCTGTACCACGAATCACTGGATTTAAAGGATTTAATGCTTTACTACGAAATTGATTCAGTGCTTCTTGATCTATCATTTCGTTAAAGTCTGATTTTTCTAACACTTCTATTTTAGAAAGTTCATGACTCGTTCTAAAACCGTCAAAAAAATGCATAAAAGGTAAACTTGCCTTAATTGCTGATAAATGAGCTACTGCTGAAAGATAAGCTGTATCTTGTACAGAAGAAGATGCTAACATACAAAATCCAGTACTTCTAGTCGCATAAATGTCTTGATGATCTCCAAAAATACTAAGGGCATGGGTAGATAAGGATCTAGCGGCAACATGCATAACACAAGGTAACATCTCTCCAGCTATTTTATACATATTTGGGATCATAAGTAATAACCCTTGACTAGCTGTATAGGTGCTTGTAAGACACCCTGCTTGTAAGGATCCATGAACCATTCCTGCTGCTCCTGCCTCACTTTGCATCTCTACTACTTTTACTTGATCATCAAACAAATTGGTAATGCCTTTATTACTCCATTCATCAATGTGTTCCGCCATCGGGCTAGATGGAGTAATTGGATAAATTCCTGCTACTTCTGTAAAGTAGTAGGAAGTTCTTGCACAGGCTTCATTCCCATCTACTGTAATTTTTTTGATCATGTTAGTCATCTCCTTTTTTCTATTCTCATTATAACACTATTTTTTTATCGTAACAATTAGAAGTATCAAAACAAAATTGTATCATGCTTGATACTCCTCCTTACTAGATAGTATATCATGTTTTAAATTTATTCGTCAATGATAATCCTATAAAGCTTTATTTTTCTCTCAAAACAAAAAAAGTCCTACTTTCTAATGGTATAAGTAGTACCTTCTCTACTGTCTTTTAATTCTATTCCTTTTTCTAAGAGGTCATTTCTGATTTTATCAGCAAGCTCATAATTTTTTTCCTTCTTTGCTTTATTACGCTTTTGAATTTGATTTTCAATATATTGTTCTAATCCTTGTTCTATTTTCGTTTCCTCCAAAAGATCCAAAGATAATACTGTATCAAAAGACTCAATTAAATATAGTTTCGTTTCGTTACTACAGTCTGATTTTAATACATCGTATAAGGTTGTCACTGCGTTCGCTGTATTTAAATCATTTTCTAATGCAAGTTTAAATTTAGATTCAAATTTTTTAATTTTATCTACTTCTTTTTCTCCGGAACGATTTTCTTTAATAGAGGCTATTCTTCCTAGCAATTTTTGATAAGCATTTTTAGTTGCTTCCATTGCTTCATAGCTAAATACCAGTTGACTTCGATAATGGCTATTTAAACAAAATAATCGGTATACAAGCGGATGATATCCTTTACTTTCTAATAAAGAAAGTGTTAAGAATTCCCCTTTCGATTTACTCATTTTTCCTGTGCTATCATTTAAATGTTCCCCATGACACCAGTAATTGCACCATCTATGTCCTAAAAAACCTTCTGATTGAGCAATTTCGTTGGTATGGTGAGGAAATATATTATCTACTCCGCCACAATGAATATCTAAATATTCTCCTAAATATTTGTAACAAATTCCAGAACATTCAATATGCCATCCAGGGTATCCTCTTCCCCATGGACTGTCCCATTGCATCACTTGATTTTCAAATTTAGAAAGTGTAAACCAAAGCCCAAAGTCTGCTGGGTTTCTTTTTGATTTGTCTTCTTCTACATCTTCTCTTACCCCGACTAATAAGTCTTCCTGATTTTTTCCTGAAAGCTCATAATAATTTGGAAATTTAGAAACATCAAAATAAATGTTTCCTCCTGCTTCGTAGGCATATTCTTTGTCTAATAATGCTTTGATCATTTCAATATAAGTATCTATATGATCAGATGCTCTTTCAATAATTTCTGGGCGTTTTATATTTAATCGATCAATGTCATTCATAAATGCCTCTGTGTAAAAATCCGCGATTTCATAAACAGTTTTATGCTCCCTTAAAGCACCTTTTTGCATTTTATCTTCCCCAGTATCTCCATCACTTGTCATGTGCCCTACATCAGTAATATTCATAACACGTTTTACATGATATCCTAAATATTCTAGTGTTTTTTGTAAGACATCCTCGCAAATATAAGTTCTAAGGTTTCCGATATGAGCAAAATGGTAAACGGTTGGTCCACAGGTATACATTTTTACCATTTTATTTTCATAAGGAATAAAATCTTCCACTTTTTTTGACAATGTATTATATAGTTTCATTCTATCACCTTCTGGCTTTATTATAGCACATTTTTTTATTGGGAAACAATGATTTCATAATTTAATAATTCAACTTTGTTGGAAAGAAAATAGGGGTTTGGATCTAATGGATTTACTAGCTCCGTAGAAAGATATTTTTTATTGTCATCTGGAAATACTGTAACAACTGTTCCACCATTTGATTTTTGGAATTCTATGGCGCCTAGCAAATTCGCCCCTGAAGAAATTCCCACTGCTAAACCTAATTTTCGAGCTAATAAACGACTCATATTCATGGCATCTATATCATCAATTAAATAAATATCATGAATCAAACTCCGATCTACAATTTTAGGAACCAAACCATCCCCTATTCCTTCAATCATATGATCCTTTTTTTCAATGTACCCATTTTTTAAAATAGCAGCTCCAGTCGGTTCTATTGCAATGATCTGCGTTTTAGGATTTTCCTCCTCGTATAATATAGTTAAGATATTTTTTAACTATATTTTCTTTATTT
>CANPBV010000005.1 GCA_947572405.1 uncultured Mycoplasmatota bacterium
TTCTATCAAACTATTTTTTTTTATCCTCATTTTGTAACTATTTTGATACAAATATCTATTTTATATGATGAAACAAAAATAGAAAAGCAAAAAAAGAAGCAACAGTTATGCCTCTTCTATATAAATAAAGTTGAAATTATTAACACAAGCATAATAATCACGAAAATGCTAAGTAAAAATTTCCAAATATATTTTAACCAATCCTTATAAGATACTTCTAAATAACTAAGACCAGCTATTAAAATTACACTAGATGGGAATACCATCATAGCAAGCCCATACATAGTTTGGAAAGTAAGCCCAACTACAGGAAGTGTAGAGGCATCAAATTTGGTTGCCAATAACGGACTTGCCTCTCCAACTAAATAATAGAAGTCATTATAGAAGAACCCTCCAAGGAAAGACAATATCGATGTAATAAAGAAATTGAATGATTTGGTTAAATTTAATAAATAATTGGTAATTGTTGCAAACATATTTCCTGATTGATTGGTTAAAATTACTGCAAAGAAAATACTACAAATACTTGCATAGAATGCAACCTTTGTCATCTTTTTCGCGCCCTTAAAGAATCCATCTAAGATTTCATCAAATTTCAAGCTATAAATCCAACCAATTAATAAACTCGAAATCATTAATACAACAGTTAATTCATAATATGACCAATATCCGAATTGTGTTAATCCACCAAAAATATTTGAAATGAGTGGATAATCTCCGATTTTAATCTCCATAAGTGACGTATAAATATCTTGGAAGAATGTCACTTTAAATCCATAATACCAATTAAACATCATCACTAGCGATAAAATGACTGCTAATGAAACAATAACTAACATTGGTGCTATACTTTTCTTATTTTGATATTTTTCTTCAAAAAATGGAATTTGAGATTCTGTCTGTTCTTCGTCTAAAATCACTTTCTCCTTTTTTGAAGAAGCTTTTGTACCTTTCTTTTCTTTCGACTCTTTTTTCTTTGCCATCATCAAATCTACTTTTGCATATTTAGTTACAAAAACAATCAGTAATGTTACTAGCATAACAAGCAAAATGATTTTTGTGAATATTAATTTATTCACCTCTAAATCCAAATAGTTGTTTATATATCCACTTACATTAAATCCATAAGTGCTTCCAGTTAATCCAACTAAAATTGCTCCCACTGTCGATGCCAAAGCAGTTGTTTTTCCCATTCCCATTGCAAGAATAATAGCAACAAAAAATGGCACTAATACAAATAACGGAAAACTTAAAGCAGTAAGGGATGATAAAAGTGCGAATCCAACAATTACTAAAATTATGAATAAAGTTTCCTTTCCCTTCCAGTAATTTGCAACTCGTTTTACAAATGGAACATAAACACCTGTTCTATTTAACACTCCATAAAGGCCACCAATTCCTAGAAATACAAGTCCATATTGTAAAAAGGTTCCAATCGTTAGTAATGGTAAACGAAATAAATGAAAAATTCCTACTGGACTAGTCGTTCCACCCTCTACATAAGTACCACTTGATAATGATCCTATTGGGATCACCCAACTTAATGCAACTAAAACCAAAAAGAAAATCGCAAGTGTTTTCAATAAGTTATGTTTTTTCATTTTCCTAACCTCCAATATCATTATATCAAAATCATAGGAAATAGAAAAGTTTTTGTAAATTTTTTCTCATTTTTTCAAAATTTTTTCACATTATTGACAAAATAGTGTCAATTTTTTTATAATAAATGAAATGAACTATCATATGATTTATTAGTAGTTCTTGGAAAGGTATTGCTATATGAAATGGACTAGAAAAGAAAATTTATTTCCCTTTACAGAAAATAACAAACGTTATCACACATTAGATTATTTTTACAAAAAACAATTTCATTCCAAAATTTTTAAGGTTAGTTTAAATGCAGGTTTCACTTGTCCAAATATTGATGGAACAGTTGGTTCGGGTGGTTGTATTTATTGTTCTCATTTAGGAAGTGGAGACTTTGCTGGCAAAGAACAAGATGATTTAGTCACGCAATTTGAACAAGTCAAAAATATAGTTAGCAAGAAATGGCCCAATAGCAAGTACATTGGATATTTTCAGGCACATACCAATACTTATGCAAATCTTTCTACATTGAAAACAAAATATGAGACAATTTTAAATCTAAAAGATGTTGTAGGATTATCCATTGCAACAAGGGCTGATGCCATTACGGAGGAATGCCTCACTTATTTAGAAGAGCTATCAAAGAGAACGTTTTTAACTGTTGAATTAGGTCTCCAAACCATTCATGAGAAAACATCTAAATTCATTAACAGATGTCATACTTTAGAATGCTTTGAACATATGGTTCTTGAACTCCGTAAACGAAACATCAATGTTGTTGTTCATATCATGAATGGTTTACCTAATGAAACCAAAGAAATGATGCTAGATACGATTCGTTATTTAAATAAACTAGATATCAATGGAATTAAAATTCATATGCTACATGTTTTAAAAAACACCAAATTAGGAGAGCTTTATTTCGAAAATCCTTTTCCTATTTTAACCAAGGAAGAATATGTCGATATTGTTTGTGACCAGTTAGAACTTTTAAGACCAGATATTGTCATTCATCGAATTACAGGAGATCCTAAAAAAGAAGACTTGATTTCTCCAGATTGGTTGTTAAAAAAATTCGACGTTTTAAATTCGATCGATAAAGAATTAATACGGAGAAATACCTATCAAGGTTTTGGGTTATCTTCTGATAATTTTAGAAAAAAAATAATATCAGAAAATCTACGTAGTCATGACCATGTATATAGTTTTGATACATCTTTAAAAACACTTCAATTTTTATGTCTGTTCACTCCAAAAGGAGTTTTGAAAACAGCTGATGATACCAATATCTATGATTTACAAAATGAGGAAAAAGGAAAACTAAGTTTTATCTTGTGTACAGAACCAAAGTTACTTTGCCGAAATAATATTACTATTTGGTTATCACTACTCAATTCAAAGGGAATTATTTTTATTGAAAGCAGTCATTCAAATCGTTTTTATAAAGAAATTGGAGAAGAAATATTTTTCCTAGATACTTATTTTTATATCATTAAAAAGAATTAAGATTCTAATAGGTTTCTTAATTCTTTTTCTGTTAATTTTGACAAAATGATTTGGTCTCGCTCTTCCCCTTCAATAATCTGCTCACTTAAATTTTTCTTTTTATTTTGGAGTTCAATAATTTTTTCTTCAATTGTTCCTTTTGCTATTAATTTAATCACTTCTACGATCTTTTTTTGTCCAATTCTATGAGTTCTATCAGTAGCTTGATTTTCCACTTGTGGATTCCACCAAGGATCAACATGGATGACAATATCCGCACTTGTTAAGTTAAGTCCTGTCCCCCCTGCTTTTAAGGAAATTAAAAACACACTCGTTTCATCTATATTAAAGGCATTCGCCATTTCCATTCTTCTTTTAGAAGGCGTACTTCCATCTAAATAATAATAAGAAATACCTTCTTGATCTAGTTCCTGTCTAATGAGGCCTAAAGCGCCTGTGAACTGGGAAAACACTAATATCTTATGACCATTTGAGATAGAACCCTTTAATATTTCTAATAACGTCTTTAATTTACTACTGATTTTTGTTTCTTGCTCTACAATTAATCTTGGATCAATACAAATCTCCCTCAATTTTGTTAATAATGATAAAATCAGAATCTGACTTTTCATAAAACCTTCTGTTCTAATCGTTTCCTCAATTAATTCTTTGGTTCTAATTTGTTCTCCTATGTATAGTTTCTTTTCATATTCGTCTAATTCTACCAATACTTGATTTTCTAATTTTTCAGGTAAATCTTTTAAAACATCTTTTTTCTTTCTTCTTAAAATGAAAGGAGCAATCTGTTGATTGAGCTCATATAATAGCCCAGGATTTTCCTCAATCTCTTTCACACTATATAATCTCTTAAATTTGGATAAATTAGAAAGATATCCTGGCATAATAAAATCGAAAATACTCCAAAGTTCTAAAATAGAATTTTCAATCGGAGTTCCTGTTAAAGCAAATTTAATATCTGCATGGATTTCTTTACATGCCTTAGTAATGTCTGTATTCAAATTTTTGATATTTTGGGCCTCATCAATAATACAGGTGTCAAAGTTTATTTCTTGATAGATGTCAATATCTTGTCTTAGTAATCCATAAGAAGTAATCAATACCTGGTACTCTTTTTTTAATAATTCTATTCTTTTTTCTTTGGTTCCATTAATCAGCAAAATTGAAATATTTTTTTCAAATTTTTGGAATTCATTTTCCCAGTTATAGATTAAGGAAGTGGGAACAACAATTAAAAATTTAGCATTCTTATTTGCTTGCAATTTCGATTTGATATACATGATGGTTTGAATGGATTTTCCAAGCCCCATTTCGTCTGCTAAAATACCACCGAACCCACAAGCGGAAATGGTAGTTAACCATTTGACCCCTGTTTCCTGATAATCTCTTAATACGGCTAAATCAGATTTTGGTAAGTTCATTTCTGCATTTTTATATTGATTGAAATTCTTAATTAATTCTTCAAAGCTACTATCTAGTTTTACAAAATCCAATTGTTCTTTTTCTACCAGTCTTTCTATTTGTAAACTTTTGTATTTGGATATTTGCCCTGTCTCTAAATTTTCTGTTTTAATCTCTAATTCTTCAATGAAATTTCCCATTTTTTCCAGATCTTGGTTCTCTTCTAGATTCATATAATTGCCATTTTTTAATCGGTAATATTTTTTCTTTAATTTGACTGCATTTAATAAATTAGAAATTTCTTTTTTATCAATTCCATCAATACTAAATTGATAGGATAGAATATGATCCCTTCCTATTCCAAATTGGCTCTCTACTCTTGCTTTTTTGATAATTTTAACTTCTTTTAAATCTTTGGAAACATAAACTTCATAATGATCTGTGAGTTCCTTTAAACCGTTTTCTAAAAAAAATACAATATCATCTTCTAAAGTTAGTTCAAAAACTTGTTTTTTTGCATTTAAAATAAAATGGTAATGGATTAATTCTTGTATCCAGTCCTGTTCTTCGTTTGTATCCCTCATAACATAAATTGGTGGATCTTCAAATAAATTCCATTCATAATTGGAGGTAAAAAGTTTAATACGGGCTTCTATCGTATTTCTTTTTTTCTCAAAGAAAAATTTCACTTTTGGTTTTTCTAAAACAATTTTGTCTTCTACTTCTTTGGTCATTTTAATATCGGAATTTAAGCTATAAATTTTAGGTAATATCACACTGGAAAAATCTTTCAGCTCTTCTTTTTTAAATAGTAACTGTTGCTTGTGATTGGTAACAATCAGTTTTAAAAAGCTTGCACTTTCAGAATCAATATGATAACAATAGCTGTCATCCATAAAATATTCATAATCTTCTGTCAACGGTTTTATATCGTCATAGTGGAAAACAACTCGTAAGTCTCCATTGGTCTCATCCATATTGGTTTTAAAGGAATAATCAGAATGGATATGGGAAAAAGACTTAGTATGATATCCTTCTTCTATTTTAAATGGATGATTTTGTAATACTTTTAGAAATTCTTTTAAAGATTTTCCGGATAGTACAATAGAAGTGACTTTACTTGTACCATAATATCCATAGTAGCTTCTATTAATCGTTTGACTATCGACGTAAAATTTTAAAAAATCAATAATTTTTTCATCTTCTTTTGATAAGAAATAATCTTCTGAAGAATAAGTGAAGGATTTTCCAAACTCTATTTTTTTGGTTCCTGTTGGATAGTTTTCCAAAAATTCTTCTAATTGCTTTTTGAGAACATATTTTTTATCTTCGCCTATTTTTATAATTAATTCATATTCATATTTGTTTCGAAAACTAGAAGGCTTCAAAAGAACTTCCATCCTTAATTGCCTCTTTTTTTTATTTGGAATCATCCTTGAAAATAAGTAACGATTGAATTCTTCATCGTAACGGTTTTTTAAAATACTTAATCCTTGATCAACTAGTTCTTCATGTGTTAAAAAATACATGATTACAAGTGCTACATGAGGACAGTATTCTGTCAGATTAAAATGTTTACAGTCACATCTTACTTCTTTTACATTTTTATCTATATCAACAAATAAATTAGTCAGGTGTCTTTCTTTTTCTTTGTATTCAAAATTAAAAAGCACCAGTTTGTTTCCAGATGGTTCACAACCTAGATAAGTTAAATGATCGATATCTAGATCTAACGCTTCTATATAATTATTCATTCCCACAATATCGATAATATCTTCCATGCGTACTATTTTTGACATCTTAAAACCTCCCTGTACTTCTTATCATTCAAACAATATTTCTAGTATAACAAAAGTACATTTGTTCGTCAATGTTTTGGTATCAAAAAAAGAAGTTTGTTTATGAACTTCTTCTTTCGATAAACCAAATTCCACTAATGTCACAACTACTACTTGCAGGTGCTGGATTTGGCATTTTTAGTTTAATCAAAACTGGTATTTTAAAGGCATTCCCAAAGGCAATACATGTTCCTGGTTGCAAAATACGTAATCGTTTTACAACTTCATTTGTAATATTTGGAACCATTTTTTGAATGTACTCTACATCAAGTGGATGTAACATTTTAAAAATTAAGAAGTTGCTACATTGTGATAAACAAGTTTCTGATAATTCTCCAGGACGCTGTGAAATAAGTCCCAAAAGAACTCCATATTTTCTTCCTTCTTTGGTAATACGATCAAAAATATTATAACCTAATAATGAAACATCATTATCATTCTGCACATATCTATGTGCCTCTTCCAAGATAATATGGAATGGTAAAGAGGCTCTTTTTTCCATATTTTTTGCATAATCAAATAATAATTTTGAATAAACTTTTGTTAGCACTTTTGCAAATCTATCATCAACATAGTTGATATTAAAGTTAATAATTTGTGCTTTTCTTCCATCATAAGAAGTTAATAAGCTCCTTATATATTGTTCTCTTGAAATATAGTCTTTTACATCGAAATAAACGGCATAATCACTATTCACTAATGAGTGCAAGCGAACTTTTAATACATTGGCATCATCATATACTTTATCACTCTTTAAAACACCTTCTGCAATGAGTGCGAAATCAAAGGCATCTCTTAAATCTTTTAATTCATATTTGAATGTTCCATCTGGCATTTTAAGTTCCAAATCATCATTCAAAAATGTTTGCATAAAAGAAGTTAATAATTCCATTTCACGAATTTTTCCTGATGCATCAATTAGCAAACACTGTTTTAATGGTCTTGTATATCCAGGTTGATAAATCGGAGTTTCTAGATTTAGCTCTTTGGTATTATAAGTAGTTAATACAGAAAATACCTGATCTCTAATTTGAGCAGGTGGTCTTCCACTTGCAAGAATATCTAAAATGGCACGTGCAATAATATCATTTTTGTGTTTGATCACAATTTCTTCTTCTCGACCAAAAATAGTCACCAATTTTAAGGCTTGTTCGATAATTGGTAGTTGAGAAGATTTTTCTGCATTTAATAAAATGGCAATATCATCAGTATCCAATAACCATAGTGGTATTTTAATAATTTCAGTTTCGCTAAATCTTGTATTAGTTGTATAGGATTTGAAACTAATTTCGGGAGTAAGATCATGTAGTTTATTAAATGCAGAATGATATTCTCCATAAGCATCAAAGATAAAGATACTTGAGCGATATGCAATAGAGTTTCTCTTTTCAAATAGATTTTGTAAAATACGTGCAATACTACATGATTTTCCGCTTCCAGTACTTCCAAATATCGCAAAGTGATTACTAAAGAATTGATTGACATTTACTCCGACTTTTACGCCATCATAAATCGCACTTTCCCCAATTACCAAATCTTTACTTTCCTGATAGTTTGGAAGTCCGATAATGAGTGGAATTCGTTCTTTGGAAATGAGTTTTACAGTTGCCGCAAAAGAAGGTTTTTTGATAACTCCGAATACAAACTCCTCATTCACCATTTCTCCAAGCAAACTAATATACCCAATTCCATCTTTAATATCTATTATTTCGCCAACATAACGTCTCTCTGGTTCTTCCATGATAACATGGTTATTAATAATGTTTTGAAATTTATCCAATTCTATATTTAATTTTATGATAACCGTATTATCATCAATTCCAATAATCTTTCCTAGCATAGCATACCCCTCCTATGATACTACTATTATACATTAACACGTCAAAAATAAAAAGAGGGTTTTCCTCTTTTCTTTAAATTAATGGTCTTCTTGTATAAATTAAAGTACCTTTAATAACATAAATTTCTATTTCACATGGTTCTTTAAAATGAACAAATCCAAGGCCTGCTATCACTACATCTGTATCTTTATCAACAGACATACTAATATGTTCTAAGTTTTTTAATTTTTCTGTATCTTTATACAATCTTTCTAAACGAACTGTATTTGCAACATAAACGGTCACGCTGTTTTTACACTTAATATCGATTCGCATGAAATCCTCAAATAAAATTGTTTGGTCTACTTTTACTTGATAAGTAATTGGACGAATTTCATGTTTTGGTGTGATTTTCTTTAAGGTTTTGATATCGACATGTTCTGTCATGTTTCCATCATCAAGTAACCCTGGTGTATCAATTAAGGTTAGTGCTTCATCTAATTTAATTTCTATTTCTCTTAAAGTTGTTGATGGCAACATACTTGTCGTAATCATTTCTTCATTATCAGAATAGTTATACAAGATTTTATTTACCATAGTACTTTTTCCTGAATTGGTTAATCCTACAATATAGACATTTTTACTCTTTTGGTATTTTCGAATCATTGTCATTAATTCGTCCATATGATAGTTTTTAAAACTACTAATCATAAGAGCCGCTTTGGCTTTGATATCAAAATGATTCATATAGGAAAGCAGTTTCTCGTCACGAATACTTTTTGGGAGTAAATCCCTTTTGGTCATAACTAAAATAATATCATTAGATAAATAGCGACTAAAAAGTTCAATATCTTTGCTTAAATTAAAAATATCAACAACTAGAACAACCAAATCTTTACTATCATTAATTCTTTTTAATACTTGTATAAATTCTTCATTGCTTTTCGCAACTACTTTATAATCTCCATAATTCTGAATTCTAAAGCAACGTTCGCAAAGTCTGCTTGTTTCATAGTTTTCTAGTTTGATATATCCTTCCTTTTCTTTGTCAATTGCTTGCATTGTAGAACCACAACCGAAACATTTTTTCAACATAACATCCCTTCTTTACTTTCTTTATTGTAGCACATTATTGTTAAAATTTAAATGAAAAAAAGAAGAAATCTTTTCAATTTTAAAGTGATATCAAATACTTGTAAAAATAAAATTCTTATAGTATAATGAATACAGATGAGGGAAACTTCATAAAATAAAAATGGAACACTTGACTTTCCGCAAAGTTGGGTGCTTGCCATAATTATGTTGAGCACCTTAATTCACTGAATTAGGGTGTCTTTTTTATTTCAACTACTAACAAAAGTAGAAGGAACAATATGAGAATGATATTATTTAGAACCTTTATAATAAAAAGTCTTTTCTTCATACTCTCACGCCTCCCTTCAATCATAATAATGGAAGTTTGGCAAACACCCAACAAAAGTCTTGTATTCCAAATACATTTTATCACACTACATTATAATAGTAAATATTTACTTTTTGATAAAAGAAAAGAATCTACTTTTTAATTATAAAATATTGTAAAAATAAAATTCTTATAGTATAATGAATACAGATGAGGGAAACTTCATAAAATAAAAATGGAACACTTGACTTCTCGCAAAGTTGAGTGCTTGCCAAATAGGGTTTGCACCTTAATTCACTGAATTAGGGTGTCTTTTTGATTTCAACTACTAACAAAAGTAGAAGGAACAATATGAGAATAATGTTATTTAAAATCTTTATAATAAAAAGTCTTTTCTTCATACTCTCACGCCTCCCTTCAATTATAACAATAGAAGTTTGGCAAATACCCAAAAAAATCTTGTATTCCAAATATATTTTACCATACTACATTATAATAGTAAGTATTTTATTATTTAAAAAATCAACTTTGTTTTTTCTATTCTTACAACACCAGTTGTAGTAGTAACAGTAATTACTTTGATAGAACGTCTATTTGAAATAACGCATTAATTCTATATAAAAAAACTGTTGATAAATAAATTCTTTTACTTATTTTCAACAGTTTTATTTTTATACTTCTTGCATCACAATTAAAATCATTGGCTTGCATTCAGTTTGTTGGTAAAAATATTTTCCGACTTTATCACGTATTCCTGATTTAATTTTATTGAAATCTACATAATTTGGTTTAATATTTTCATTTACAATAGAAAGTGAAATACTTTCAGCCTCTTTAATTAAATCAATATTATCTTTGACGTAAATAAATCCACGGGTTAAAATTTCTGGTCCTGCCAATACTTTTTTGGTTTCTTTATCCAAAGTTACTGTTACAATCACAATACCATTATCACTTAAAGCTTCACGGTCTTTTAGTACAAGTTCTCCAATATCTCCTACCGTTTTCCCATCAATTAAAATATCATCTACTTTTACAGACTCACATTTGTCTTCTAAATTTCCATCAATAAATGTAACAATTTGACCATTTAGTTTCAATAATATATTCTCTTCTGGCATTCCTAAAGAGGCAGCTTTATTGGCACTCTCTACTTGATGACGATATTCTCCAATAATTGGAAAATAGTATTTTGGACTCATCAAATCTAACATTAACATCAAATCTTCACTAGAAGCATGATGAGATAAATATTGTTTACTTGATAAAATGATTAGGTTTGCCCCTAGTCTAGCAATACTATCATGCATTGCAGTTGCACTCCTTTCCATTCCATCATAAACAGGAGTCGCAAAAACCACTGTATCATTATTATTAATTTTAATAAATTTGTCATAGCCTCTAATGATTCTTTTCAAATTGGAAAATGGTTTTTCTCTTTCATCAGAAATTAAAACGATAATTCCAGGGTCATTTACATGATGAATGTTTTCTAGTTTTGTTTTATCAAAGTTTAAATATCCCATTTCTAAGGCTTTTAATATGGTTGTTTCTAAACTTTTTCCCAGAATAACAACTTTTCTATTGGTCTTTAATACTTCTGTAAATAACTCTTGAATTCGATAAAATTGTGCTCCTGAAATATTAATTAAAATTCGTTCTTCATTCCGATAAATAATTTCTCTAAATAAACTAGCAGTCCTATGTTTTGGAGATGTAAAACCTGCCTTATCCGCATATAAAGATTCACTCATTAAGCATAATACACCTTGTTTTCCAACATAAGCAAGTTTTCCAATATCCGTTTTATAAGCTCCAACCATCGTTGGGTCAAATACAAAATTTCCAGTATAAAAAATAGCTCCGTCTGGTGTATAAATTACATATCCAACACTGTCTGGTACAGAATGTGTTAGACTAATCGGAAAAATAGAAACATTTCCAAAATTGATTTTACGGTGTGCCTTGATTTCTTTTAGTTGATTTGTTTTAATCCCATCTTCTAAAAGAGTCATCTTAAGTAGCTCAATAGTAAATGTGGTTCCATAAATTGGAATATCTTTAAAATCACCAATTATATCTGGAATCGCTCCCATTTGTTCTTCATGACCATGAGTGATAAAAAATCCTTTAATTCTCTCTTTGTTTTCTTTTAAATAATCATAGTTAGGAATGATATAATCAACACCTAACATTTTATCGTCTGCATATTTTAAACCCGCATCAAATATAAAAATATCTTTGTCAACTTCTACAACATACATATTTTTACCAACTTCATTTAGTCCACCTAGACTAAATATTCTTATTTTACTCATTTTTTACTCCTTTCTTTTTTTACAAATAAAAATGACTAATTCATTATACCATAAAGGTTAAAATTAGTCTATTTATAATTTTTATTCCTAACATATATTGATAAAATATTCAAATATTTATTCTATTATTAATAAAAGTAGAACTTCAATAAATAATTGATTTTTTACTACATATTTAGATTATAATTTTGCTTCTAACAATTTAGGATAGAACTAAAGCTATTATAATTAAGAAGAATTTTTTATTTGATTATTTTATACCTGATCAATATATTCTAATAACTTTAAAAATAATTTCATAAATTTACGTTCTAAAATTCCACGATTGACCATTTTACGAATTTCAATTCTTTTTTTCTTAACCGTTAATTCTGGATTAAATAAAACAGCATCCACCTTTTCTTTTAATTCTGTTTCTATTTGTAAATCACTGATAATTCCTTCGATATCTTCATTAATCAGGCGAACTGCATCAATTTCAATATCTTTTCCTTTACAATTAATGGTTAATTGCCCTATGGTTTTGACATTTTTCACTTCTATGATAAAGTCTGGACCCTCCACATAGGATTCATATCCTAATTTTGTTTCATTAAAGTAAATGATGACATCTTTAGACTGTTTGGTATTTCGAAATCTGAATTTATAATTTCTAGTAGCTGGAACAATACCACTTTTTCCCTCTAGTGCCCTTACAATAACCGTATAATTATTAGGCATATAGTTGTATTCAATCGATGTTAATAAATAAAAACCTTTCCGATATAAATCACTAACGCCATCATCTTCATACAATTTATAAATATTACTTTTTCCCGGAAAAATTTGTATTTCCATATTTTTAGGTGGAGTTGTATCATTCAGATTATCATTTTGTCCAAGTGGAATAATAGAGCCAGCACGTACAAATACGGGATAATCTTGATCCCTAAAAAATGTTGTATAATTTCTTCCACCTGGAAATTTTTTTCCAGTTACAAAGTCATACCAAATTCCATCTGGCATAAAGAATTTATGAACAACACGATTCATCACATAATCTTTCTTTTTTGTAATCGGAGAAACAAAAAATGCACTTCCAAAATAGTATTCATTTTTATATAATGGATCATCTACCATTTCTGGATATTGATAATAAATAGGTTCTATTAAAGGCGTTCCAAATTGATGATACTTATAAGCTTCTGTATAAAGATATGGAATTAATCGATGACGAAGTTGCAAATAATGTTTTGTAATTTCATATGTCTTTATACTCCAACGCCAAGGCTCTCTTTTATAGTATTTTCCAGCTTCAGCACCAAATTTCATAATAGGAGAAAATACGCCTAACTGAACATAACGAATATAAAGTTCACTATCTTCAATTCCTTTAAAATATCCACCAATATCATGGCTCCAAAAACTAACTCCCATATTTGCAGCTGCTAAGTTATGAAGCGGAATTTTCTTTAATGTATCCCAACCAACAACTGTTTTTCCTGAGTATAAAACAGGATAACGATGAGGGGCTACAAAAGTATTTTTGGCAAGCACCATTGGTCTTCTCTTATAATTTCTAGTCATATCATAAAATTGATAATGTTTTAATAAATGCAGTTCCGCTATTCTTTGTTTATCGAAATAATCGATCCAAAAGAAATCAGCTCCCATAGCATCTAATGGATGAATAAATAGCTTTAAGTAAACATCCACAATTTTTGGTTCAAATACATTAAATGGAATGACACCATTATCATTCGATCCTAAATAGGTCTTTGCTTTTTCATAATATTCGTCAATTGGATAAAAACCTTCCATCGGACTAATATTGAGCCCCAAACGAATCCCTTTGGAATGGAGATAATTGGCCATCTCTGTTGGGGAATGAAATAGTTCTTTGTTCCAAGTAAATCCTGTCATTAAATGTTTCTCTTTTTCATAGGCCCTAATATGCCAGTCTTTATCTAATAGCAAAATAGATAATGGTATTTCATGTCTATGAAAATCATCAATTAAAGTTTTTAATTCTGTATCATTATAGGTAATATTTCGACTCCACCAATTACCAAGTGCATATCTAGGGATTAAGGCTGGTTTGCCTGTAATTGCAAAATAGTCTTTTAGGCACAAGTCAAAATCTTTATTATAGCAAAATAAATAGATGTCAATTTGTTCTGTTTCTCTCGGAGATAATATCCCATTCGGTGTTAAAGTATCCGTTTTAGAATCATCAATACTTACAAATCCTTCTATAGAATAAAGTGCTTTTCTAAAATGTACTTTGCCATGTTTATCGGAAAGCTCTGTCCCTGGAGCACCAAAATTTCGGACTTCTGGATGACCATAATACCAAATGCGATCTGTATTTTTTAATTCTACTTTCAGATTTGCCATCGGATTCACTTTTCCACCATAAAAAGGTTTTTCTTTGGTATAAAAAAGTTTTAAGTATTTGGTTTCAATCTCCAAATAAGTACTATCTTCTTTTTTATCAAATTTACATTCTGGTAAAGAACGATACCATACCTGGTTTGTTGGAGAGTCTAAGAATATTCCTGTTTCACTATATTCCAAACGTAATAACCGTTCTGTTAAAACCGTAATCCGATATTTTTGCCCTCTTATAATCTGTTTTGGGTTCATAAGGGATAGTTCATAATTCATTAGAAACTGCTCTCCTAGATTATACATATTATCACTTTCCTTTTATAATTCTTCTATTTTCATAAAGTTTGTATGTCTGACCTCTTTAAATGGGTATCCTCCAGTTACAATAATTTTGTCATCTTTTGTGGTCTCCATTAATGATTTGGTAATTTCTTTTGAACGTTTGATAATTTTATCAAAAGAACTTAAATCCTCGATGAGTACTGGGGTTACTCCAAAATGAAGGTTCAAGCTTTTTACGGTATTGATATCAGGACTCACCGCAATAATTGGACAGCTTGGACGAAAACGACTCATTTTTCTAGCCGTATAACCACTAATGGTAGGCGCAATAATGGCTTTGCATTTTAGTCTATCAGCACATTCTGCAACACTATAGGCAATCATTCCCGTAATATCTTGTTTTTCTGTTCTCATTGCTTTATCTAATAATTCCAAATAATTAATATCTTCTTCTGCCGATTCAATAATTTTTTCCATAATAGATAAAGTCTCTATTGGAAATTTTCCAACAGTTGTCTCTCCTGACAGCATAACTGCATCTACACCATCTAATACTGCATTGGCAACATCAGATACCTCCGCTCTCGTCGGCCTCGCATTGGTTTCCATAGTCGCTAATAATTCAGTTGCAACAATGCTCACTTTTCCCATATTGTGGCATTTACTAATAATGCTTTTTTGTATTCCTGGAACTCTCTCCATTGGAACCTCTACTCCTAAGTCTCCCCTTGCAATCATAATTCCGTCACTTACTTTTATGATTTCATCAATTTCTTCTACTGCCCTTTCATTTTCTATTTTCGCAATAATTCCGATATGATCATTATTTAAGTCGATTAATATGTCATTCACATTTAAAACATCTTCTGCACTAGATACAAAAGATAACGCTAAATAATCTGCTCCTATTTGATTGGCATATAAAATATCATTTCGGTCTTTGTTACTTAAAAATGGCATAGATAATTTAATTCCTGGTGCATTTAATCCTTTGTTGTCTTCAATAACCCCTTCTTTTATAACTTCACAAAGTAAATAATTTGTTCCTTTTTCTACCACCTGTAGTTCAATCATTCCATCATCCAATTTTAAAATAGAATTATACTTTACATCATTTAAGAGTCCCTTATAATTAACACTGAATTTGGTACTATCTCCAACCAATTCCTCCATATAAATGCGAATGTAATCCCCTTTGGTCAGAAAGGCTTTTCCCCCAACAAATTTTCCCACTCTTACATTTGGCCCTTCTGTATCTAACATAATAGAAACATTCGTCCTTAATTCTTCATTGAGTTTATGAATTTTATCAATCACATCTGTACAGAAGTCATAACTAGCATGTGTCAGGTTTAGTCTTATCACATCCATGCCATTGGTAATTAAAGATTTTAATGTTGCTTCATCACTACTCGCTGGACCTATGGTTGCAATGATCTTAGTCTTATTCATAGTATCACCTTATAATATTATACCAAGATTTGCCATTCCTACAAAGAGGTTTTTTTAAAATTAGCAAAAAAGATAAGCAACTTAACACTTATCTTTAAAAAGCAAATGAAATCTCCTAAGTCCAAAAGTCACACCCTTTCTGGGATGGAAAAATAAACTGAACTGGCTATATATTCGGTTGTTCCACCATCTTTATGTCCCTTTATGGGTTCGCAAAAAAATGGTGTTTTATCCAATATAAAGTCATTTTTTATAAGGATACACCATATTTCAATTATAATTATTTCTTTTTCATTATTGTTTTATTCCTTCAGTCTCTTCTCTCACGACCCTATAAACATATTGATTATTTTCTAGAGTTATTGCTATTTGTAAGTCATCAGAAAATAATTCTTTTGTAATTGGATTTCTAACTTCTTCTTGTAAAACGCCCGAACGTTTAATTTCTCCTAATGTAATATAAGTTATATTTCCTTCCTCTGGCAACACATCTATATGTTTTATGGAATAATCCTTTGCAGCTTGCTCAATTTTCTTTATTTGAATATCATACAATTTTTGCCTGTTATTTTTTATCGCTTTCGAAATAATCGGAGTAATTAAAAGTGCTAATAACGCTAATAAGACAAGAACTCCTAATACTTCTGTTAGTGTAAAGCCATTTTTTTTCATAAATTCACGTCCTATTCTTCTTTTATTATAATAAAAAAAAGAACAAATGACAAGCATTTATTCTAATACCTCTAGAGTTCTGACAATTAGTTGATATTTATCAAAACGTTTTTCTATTTTGCCATAAAATTTAATAACATTTCCAATTTCTATATCTGGATATTGTGCATAAGTTTTTGGAAATAATACAATATCTAGGTTAGAAATTTCATCACTGCCCGTAATAAAACACATGGTATCATTATTTTTAGTACCAACTTCTTTTTTCTTGTCTACATAAGCAATGATGGTTACATTCTTATCAAAGTAATCTTCAACTTCTGACAATAGCAAGTTTTCATTCAGTTTGAGACGATATTCTGTAACAGGATGATTACTTAAATAAAAACCAAACATTTCTAGTTCATGTTCCATCAATTCATGGTTTGTATATTCTTGTTGCTCCTCTAATTCCGGTTTTAATGCATATTCTTCTGGTAAGTCTTTTACTAATTCTCCATAATTAATAATTAAGTCTAGATTATAAATTAAAGTTTTTTGATTCATTCCAAGAGATCCAAAACAGCCTGCTTGAATTAAGCTCTGTAAGGTTTTTATATTAATACTTTTTCCATAACACCGCTTTATAAAATCATAAATATCTATAAAAGGCCCATTGTTTCTCTCCTCTATAATCTGATTGACTGCATTGATTCCTAGATTTTTAATATTAGAAAGTGGAAATCTAACTCCATTTTCTTCTACCAGATACTCTTTTCCACTTTTATTAATATCTGGTTTTAATATCTCAATATGGTTTATTTTACACTCATAAATATAGTCTTTGGTCTTAATACTTCCAATATGCATATTTAATAAATGTTTCATGAAATAAAGAGGATAATGTGCTTTTAAATAAGCCATTCGATAAGAAATCATTGCATAGGCAACGGAATGAGCTCTATTAAATCCATAATCTGCAAATTTTAAAATTAAATTATAGACTTTGGTTGCTACTTCTTCTTCATATCCCCGTTCTATAGAACGCTTTATAAATCGGTCTTTTTCTTTTAATAAAACGGTTTCCTTTTTCTTACTCATGGCCCTTCTTAGAATATCTGCTTCCCCTAATGTATAACCCGCCATGACATTAGCAATAGCCATTATTTGCTCTTGATAAACAATAATTCCATATGTATTTTCTAAAATTGGTTTTAAGTCTGGATGTAAATAATCGATCCTTTCTTTTCCATGCTTTCTTTTAATATAAGAATCTATATTATTCATTGGCCCTGGACGATATAAAGCTAATGCTGCAAATAAATCTTCAAATGTGGTTGGACGAAATTTTCTTAAAAAGTTTTTCATTCCATCACTTTCAAATTGAAAAATTCCCATTGTATTAACCGTTGTAAATAATGATAAAGCTTTTGGATCTTCTGCTACTATCGTATCAAATGTAAGATCGTCTGGAATATCTTTTAATGTATCTGCTATGAGAGTTAAATTACGGAGCGCTAAAAAGTCCATTTTTAAAAGTCCTAGTGATTCTAAATGTTCCATAGAGTATCCAGTTAAATATCCGTCTATTGCTTTCTGTAAAGGGATTATTTCATCTAAATCTATTTGTGACATGACAATTCCAGCTGCGTGAATACTGGTATGACGTTTTAATCCTTCTAATTTTAAAGATATTTGATACATCTTTTTCAATTCTTGATTTGTATTTAAATAATCTTGAAGTTTCTTATTATTTTGATAATTTTCCTTTAAAGAAATTCTAGAATCTAAATATTTGCATACTTGATCAACAAGTGAAAGATCAATATTCATAACTCTTCCTACATCACGAATGGCTTGCTTGGATCCTAATGTACCAAATGTAATAATAGGGGCAACTTTTTTCATACCATATTTCTCCATACAATATTTGACTATTTGATCTCTTTTTGTATATTCAAAATCAATATCGATATCTGGCATAGTTATTCTCATTGCATTTAAAAATCGTTCAAACATAAGATCATATTCAATGGGATCAATGGTTGTAATATTTAGTAAATAGGCCACTAAAGACCCCGCTGCACTTCCTCTTCCAGGACCTACTAAAATGTCATGTTCTTTAGCATATTTTACATAATCCCAAACAACCAGAAAATAATTGCAAAAACCCATCTCTTCAATCACAGAAAGTTCATATTTTAATCTTTCAATATATTTTTTTGAAACCATTTCTCCAAATATTCTTTTTAATCCTTCTTTACATAATTGTTTTAAATAAGTAAGGGCATCAATATGATCAGGACAGTTATAGATAGGAAGCAAATTTTTATGAGTCTCAATTATTAAATTACAATCATTTTCTATTTTCTGATTATTCTGAAAATCTTTCTCTGGATATTTATTTTTTATTTCGTCTATTATTGGAAAAGAATAATCATGATACTCCTTTTCAACATTCTCTAACGTTTTTCCTTCCCTAATTCCATTTAGGTATTGTAGATATGTAGCATCTTTTTTATCAAAATATAAAATTGGATTACAATATACACATTCTATCTCTTCTGGCAATTGTTTTCTTTCTTCTTCGGTTGCATATCCAACATATAGTTCTATGAATATTTTTTTTAGGTTAGGTAATAAAGATTGACTATAAAAAGGTACAATACATATTAGATTACTATGATATGTTGCCATATCTAATAATGATAATTCTCTTTCACTTTTTAGGGTCTCTAATTTTAATAAATTTTGGTAGCCCTGATAATTTTTGCAATACAAAAGGATTGGAAGTTTTTCTACTTTAATTTCTAAACCAATAATTGGTTTAATATCATTATTTTGACAAGCATGATAAAAATCCATTATTCCATACATATTCTGGTCTGCAATAGCCAAAGCCTTAATATTATTTTCTTTGGCGTATAATATCAAATCCTCTACTTTAATCAAACTAGATAATAGGGAATTATCGGTTTTGATATATAACGGCAAATAGCTCATAAAGTCACCTTCTTATTTCTATATACTATCATATCATAAGAACAATTGTTCGTCAATTACTGCAAAAAAAAAAGTATCACTTTTTGCGATACTTTTATTTATAACTTAGTTGATATGGACTTCCGACTGTACCATTTCCTCCTGTAATGATTACATTTGGATTCAATTCAATAACTGGTCTTAAGGCACGTTCTCTTCCTTCAATTAAGGCAAAGTCTGATCCTCCTAAACTTGTTAAATACCAAGAATATCCATTATATTCATCATTATAGTTGATTGCCCATGCTGTAAGTCCTTCAACACGTCCTGTAGAGCTTGATCCAGACATCAATTCTCCAACACTTGGTAGTCCAACATATGCATAAGTATAGTTTGTACTAGCAAGTAATGTTGTTTTCTTTGGATTTTGTCCTAGTCTGTATCCATTATAATACCATTTTGTTAATAATAACATTTCTTTTTCCTTGGCACTAAATGTGTTATAAACAGTGTTATTTAGATAATGTGCAACTTCGCCTTCTTTTGTTATATCAAATGTTCCATATGTTCCATATTCCATAACTTTATATGTATCTTTTCCTGATTCTTTGAAGAATCCATCTAAGATCAATCTTGTTGAAGTTCCATCTGTTTGCATAATACGCCAAGTTTGATTTCCTATTGTTACATATTCTCCACTATTACGTTTATTTAAAAGTGTATTGGCTTTGGCTGTTTCATTATTTTGAATGTAATATGGTTCTGCTTTTGTTCCTTTACCTGATGTAATGTTAACATCTGCAGATAATGTAACAACTGGTCTCATAGCATATGGTTCCCAACTCTTATATCCTGTTTTTGCAACTCCATTATTGTGTACAACTACAAGAGCTGTATTTGATGAAGTTGTAATAGTATAGAATCGATCTCCGTTATTTAAGAAACTGTTTGCTCCTCCTAACAAGTTATATTCATCAAGAGTAATTAATGCCACTTTCTCTCTAACTACATAACGGTCTGCACATGTTTCATTTGCATTATTAAGAGCTGTTCCACGTGCGTTGCAATAATTTGCTTCTACAATATATTTAGATGGGTTATTTAAGGAATTATAGAAGTCAACATTCAACCAGTTTTCTGCATAACTGCCTTTAAACAAGCTTGATGTTCCATCGTAGTAAGCGAATCCTGCTGCTGAATCCTCAGTAATCATTTTTACTGTACCATCAGTGTTAACTGTCATAATTCTCCATAAATGACCACTATACCAAACGTAGTTTTCTGTAATATCATTATTATTTTCATCTTTTTCTGTTTTTACATAACAGTTTTTACCTTCTACGCAATCATTTGCATTCTTGATGACTTCTCCTGTTGTTGCAGCTTTAATAGTTACTTTTCTTGTAGCTGTTGCTTTGTTTCCTTTTTTATCTGTTGCTGTATAAGTTACTGTGTATGTTTTTCCAGTTTGATATGAATCGATATCATAACTTACTGCTACTTTTACTGTTTCATCTAAGTTATCTTCTGCTGTTGCACCTAAATCTTGATAATTGCTTCCATATAGAAGTGTCATTTCTTCGTCACCGTTTAATGTGATTACTGGTGCTTCTGTATCGTCAACTGTTACTGTTAATATAATGGTAGCTGTATTTCCTGCTTCATCTGTTGCTGTATAAATAACTTCATAATTATTTAACTCTTTCAAATTAACAGTTCCATTAGATGATACAGTTACGTTCTTATCAAAATTATCTGTTACTGTTGCTGTTGGATTTGTATATGTTCCATTCTTAGCTGCTTCTACTTGAATTGTTTTGTTTTCTTTAATAGAACCATCTACGGTAATTTCTGGTGCAGTTTTATCTAATTTTAATGTTTGATCATTAGTGGCTACAACAGATCTATGTCCTGCTCTATCTACCGCTATTACACGATATGATAATGTTGATGATTCAAGATTTAAAAGTAATGTTGCTTTTCCATCTGTTGCTTCTAAACGAGCTTCATCTGTCCAAATATCATTTCCTAAACTTATTTGATATAAGAAATGTGTTACTCCACTTGTTTCATCATTTCCACTTAATAATACATTAATATCTTCTTTATACCAGTCATTTGCATTTGGTGCCTGATCAATAGTAGCTGTTACTGTTGGAGCAATTTGATCCACTTGATATTCACTACTTGTTTTAGTAACCGAATTATCAGCTTTATCATATGCTTTCATTTCAAAAGTAATTTTACTTCCATTAATACTTTCTGGCATTTCAAATGTTGGCTCAGCGAAGTCTTCTAGTGTTACCCAGTCTGTTACTGGTGTACCATCATTTAAAATACGATATTCATATTTTGTAACACCAGTTCCATTATCGGTAGCACTTAATTTTACTTTTAATGGTTTAATATACCAACCATTTACTTGGTCTTCTGCACCATTTACAATTTCATAGTTTAAATCTGTTGGTGCCTCACTATCTACTACATTTACAGTCAATACTATGGTTCTAGTGTTTCCTGCTTCATCTGTAGATGTATATGTAATGGTTTGTTCTCCTAACTTCGTTAAATCTACATTTCCTGTTTGTGTAACTTCTCTATCTCCTGAGTATGTATCAAGTGCTGTTGCTGTTGGAATAGTATAAGCTTCATTGCTTGCTTCTACTGTAATTGTTGCATCTTCAGTATAAGCATTCTCTCCATCTACAATTGTAATTGTTGGTGCTGTGATGTCATAGATAAACTTGATTGAAGTGGAATGACCCAGTTTATCTGTTGCTGTTACTGTATGTTCTCCTTCTGCATAATCATGATTGAATGGATTTCCATCAATCGTAATAGATGCTAGAGTATCATCAGTTGCTTCAATTGTTGGTCTTTCCTTATAATGTTTGTCTTGTTCAACACCTGTTATAATTGGATCTTTTGTATCAATTACAAATGTTTCTGTTGTTGTAAATCCTGCTTCATCTGTTACTACTACTACATATTCTCCATCTTGGAATGAATATTTATTGTCCTCTGTCAATGTTACTTCTTTTCCATTTACAGTTACAATAATAGCTGTAGCATCATTAAATGTAAGTTCTAATTCTTTATCGAAGTACTTTTTAACCACATTTCCATCTGCATCTGTATCTGTTGCTTTTGGATTTTCAAGTCCATTAATTGTTGGAGCTGATTTATCAATTGTAAATGTTACAGTTTCTGTATTTCCTGCTGCATCAATCGCTACAATTGTATGAGTTCCTTCTACATCATAAGTAAATGTTTTTCCATCTTGAATAAGTTCATTATCAATGAATACCTCATCGTCGATTTTTACGGTTGTTTTAGTAGCATCTGTTACAGTAATCTCTAATCCACTGTTGTTTATTCCTTTGGCTGGAATTCCTTCAATAATTGGTTTTGATTTATCAATTGTAAATGTTACCTCTGTCTTATTTCCTGCTTCATCTGTTACTACTAATGTATGAGTTCCCTCTACATCAAAACTGTCTCCGTTATTGTATTCTACATCACCAATTTTAGCAGTTCCTTCTGTGAATTCAATATTAATTGCATCCCCATAAACTCCAGCTAATGGTTTTGTAATGATTGGACTTGTTTGATCGATTATAAATTTCACTGTCGTTGTATTTCCAGCTTTATCTTTTGTTATAACTGTGTATGTACCTTCTTCTTCAACAGTTGTTCCACTTAACAAGTTTCTATTTTCATATTCTTCAATATCAGTTTTATCTGTTTTATCACTTGTAAATGATATTTTTCCAGTTAATACTGGGAATTGAGAAATATTTCCTCTATCTTCAAATGTGATTGTTACTGGTTTTTTATAGTAATATACTTTTTCAGTATCTTCTATTTCAGTTGCTACTTCTTCTGAAGTTAATGTAACAGTTGGTGCTGTTCTATCAACGATGAATGCAACGGTTGTTTTGTTTCCAGCTTTATCAAGGATTACTAAACTATGTTTTCCTTCTTCCATAATAGAGCTTCCACTTGTAAATGGTTGTTTATTTAATGTTGCACTTTCTAAAGAGTAATCATCAAATTCAACAATCAATGTTTCATCCTTATATTGTGTTCCATGTTTTACTCCTGTTACTACTGGAGCTTTTGTATCAATTACAAATACTTTTGTTGTTGTATATCCTGCATCATCTGTTACTGTAACTACATATTTACCATTTTCTGTTAAAGATGCTGTATAAACTCCATTTTCATCTTTTGCTAATGTGATATCACTTACTTCTCCATCTACATTTGTAAATGTTGCTGTAATGGTTAAGTCTTTATCAATATTATCACGAATAGTAAGATTTAATGTTTCTTTATAATATGTTACAGTTCCATCTTCTTCTTCATAATCTTTTCCAGTTGCTTCTACATTCTCTTTATTTGTTAAAATGATTGTTGGAGCCTCTGTATCTACGACTACTTTCACTTGTGTTGTATTTCCAGCAACGTCTGTTACTTCGATAATATTAACTTGGTTTGAAACAAATTCTGTTCCAGGAACATAACTATTTCCATTTAAGGTAATTGTTGGATATCCTTCTACTGAAGTAATATTATCAATTGCTGTAATGTTAACAGATTCATTGAAGTAATATGTTGGAACTTCTCCGATACCATTGAAAGTTTCAGATTTACTTCCATCTGGATTACTAATTGTAATTGTTGGTAATACTTTGTCAATATTTAAATTTTTAGATACTGTTGTTACATTTCCTGCATTATCAATTGCAACTACTTTAACAACAATTTCTCCAGAAATTTCTGGTGCTAATGGAATTGTGGTAATTGGAGTTTCACCATTTAATAATGAATTTCTTGCTCCTTCTTCCCCATTTACAGTTACTGTGTAGTAACTATTTTCATAGTCAATTCCATTGATATCTTCTAAAGCATCAATACTGATTGTTGGAGTTGTTTTATACCAGTTATTGGTTCCATCTGGATCTTTTACACTAATATTTAATGTTGGTAATGTCATATCTACAATAATATTAGATTCTTTTGTTACTGGAGTAACTTCTTCTCCAATTGGATTAATGGTATAACTTACTTTTCCTTCTTGATCATTTTCTTCTACTGTTACAGTTGCTGTAAATCCAGTTTCTGTTTTTGTCACAGTTGCTTCTTTTCCATTAATTGTAACTGTAGCATTTGAAAGTGCTTTATTTCCACTAAATGTTAAAGTTAATGTATCTCCTAATTTAGCGTAATTTGTATTACTTGAGCTTGTAAAGCCAATGGTTGTTTCATCGACTTTTGGAATTAATACTAAGTTTGATAAGTCAATTTTATCCATTGCTTCTTTAAACTCACTTCTTAATCCATCATCTGCAACTACTTTTTCAGCATCTTTAATTAAATCTTGAATTGCTTTCCATGATTCTTTTGTATAATCTGCTTCATTGTAGTTTTCTTTTAAATCATTTTTTAATTCTTCTAATGCTGTTGGATCAATTGGTAAACGAGCTGCTTCTACTTGTTTTCTAAGTTCTTCTACTTGTTTATCAAATTCACTCTTTAGCATAATTGTATGATTTGACATAATTGGTAAACTTAATTCAAAGATAAGCTTATTAATTGCTGCTTCATGTACTGTTTCTTCATAATCACCAGTTTTGTAATCTGCCATGAATTTTTTAACAGTTGCATTTGCATAATCATATAAGTCAATTCTCTCTAAATCATCAATTGCTCTTTTTAATTGTGATCTTGTGAAATAATTTAAATCACTTTGTAATTTGATGTTAGCAATACTTTGGTTTTTATAAGCTTCAGCTTCTCTCCAAGAATTTTCTGTGTAATCAGTTTCCACTAATTTATTAAATCTATCAATTTGGGCATTGTATTCAGTTAAGTCTAATTCTTTTGGTTGCAATTTTAATGCTTCAATTGCATTCATTTTTTCATTTACAAATTCTTGTGTAATCATTTCAAGTTCAATATCTGAATTTCCATTTATAATGTTATTTAATTCATCAATTAAAGCTTGTTTTGCATTCCAAGATTCTTCTGTATAATCATCTTTATTTTCATTATAAGAACCGAATTTATCTCCATTTGGATCTACAAATCCTGCTAAAGTTTTAAGCTTATTTTCTTCTTTACGCAATTTGTCTAAATTTAATACTCTTACTGTAATTGTTTTTGTTGCAATATTATTGCTACTATCTTTTGCAGTAAATGTTACTGTGTAATCATTTGGAGTGTTGATATCTACATTTGTTCTATCATCAGTTACTGCTACAGAACCTTCATAAATATCTTCTGCTGTTACTGTTGGATAAGTAACTGACGCACCTTTTTCCACAATAATTAAACTTATATTTCCATCAATTGTAATCACTGGTTCTTCTGTATCTTCCACAATTACTGTTTCTGTTACTGTTACTGTATTTCCTGCTTCATCAGCGATTGTATAAGTAACTGTATAGGTAGCTAATGCGGTTAAAGGAATTTCTGTTATTTCTTCTCCTGCATTATTTGTAATTGTTTTTGTTACAGTGATTTTTTCATCAGCAGTGATTGTTGTAGGATCAATTCCAATATAACTTCCTGTTTTTGCTACTTCTTTTCTTGTTGTAAAGGCATTATCTTCTACCTTTATTCCTTCTGGGAATGTGATTGTTGGTTCTGTATCATCTACTGTAAATGTTACTGTTGTCACATTTCCTGCTTGGTCTGTTGCTGTTACTGTATATGTACCTTCACCTGTTACTGTTGAACCGTTTGTAATTATTGTGTCCCCTAATAGAAGCGTTGCAAGTGTTGCATCTTCCACTTCTATTGTTACACCAGATTGATAAGATTTACCATCTTCAATATTTTTAATCACTGGGGCTTTGGTATCAATCGTAAATGTTACTGTACTCACATTTCCTGCTTGGTCTGTTGCTGTTATTGTATAAATTCCATCTCCACTGATTGTATAACCATTTGTAGAGAATTCTATGTTTGCTTCACCACCATTGATTGATGTTGAGTCAAATGCAATATCTACTGTTGTTACGTCTGTTACTGTTAAATCTACTGCCTGATTATGGTATGAATTATTTGCAACATTAAATACTGGTGCTTCACTATCAATAGCAAATTCTCTTGTTATTGTGTGTCCAGCTTCATCTTCAATTGTAATCTCATAGAAACCATCTGCAGTTACAGAATATTTTCCATTTTCATCTTTTGTTATTGTTGATTCTGTAGCGGTTTCACTACCAACAGGAGTATGTTTCGCTTTTACTGTTACAGAAGTTTGATCTGTTACTGTAAATTCTACTTTTCCTGGATAGTATTTTTCTCCAACTAAATCTGTTTCTGGAGCATCTTTATCAATAATAAATGTTACTGTACTTTCATTTCCAGCTTGGTCTATAAGTGTTAATTCATAAGTACCATTTTCAGTTGCAGTGTAGCTTCCATCAGTATTTTTAGTAACGCTTGGAGTTCCTTCTTTTGATGAAACTGTTACATTTGTTTTATCATCTGTTACAAATGTGATTGGTGTTCCATAAACTGTACCATTTACAATTTCATTTCCATCTACTTTTGCCACTGGAGCTGTTTTATCAATCGTAAATGTTTTTGTTGCAGACATTCCTGCTTCATCTGTTGCTGTTACTTGATATACTCCCTCGTTTGTAGCTGTATATTTACCATCTACTGGATTTAATGTAATTTCGTTCCCATCTAATGTAACTCTTACTGTTACAGAGGTTTGATCTGTTACTGTAAATTCTACATCGGTTTTATGGAATGAATTATCATCTACACTAATAATTGGTGCAGCTGTATCAATTGTTACTGTTCTTGTTGTTGTATTTCCTGCTTGATCTGTTGCTGTAATTTCATAAACACCATCTTCAGTTATAGAATAGCTTCCATTTGCATCTTTTGCTAATGTTGATTCTGTAACATCTCCTGTTAAAGAGGTATGTTTTACTGTTACGGTTACTTCAGTTGCATCAGTTACTGTAAATTCTACAGTTTCTTTATAGAATGAATTATCATCTAAGCTAATAATTGGTGCTCCTGTATCAATTACAAATGTTGTTGTACTTTCATTTCCCGCTTCATCTGTTACTACTACTGTATGTTTTCCATTTTCAGTAATCTCTGTTCCTAATACATAAGCATTTCCATTTAATGTTGCTGTTAAATCTTTTGCTTCACTCTTATTATCTGTTGCTATTACTGTTACTGGTTTATTGTAGAATTTAATTCCTTCTACTTCTTTTCCTGTTGAATCAGAATTTACTGTAATTTCTGGAGCTGTTCTATCAATGTTATTGATTTCATATGAACCTTTTTCTCCTTCATGTCCAGCTTCATCTTCGTATGTAAATTCAATTGTTCCATTATCTGAAGCAATTACTTCATAAACTGTCTTATCTTCATTTACTGGAGTCATCTCTACTTCTTTTGTTTCTCCACCAATTGTGATTGTCGCAGTTTTGATTGTTACTGTTTCACTAAATGTTACTGTTAATTTTACATTTTCTTTGGTTAATTCTTCTGGTGTTGTTTTTAAATCTGTGATTGTTGGTACTGTTGCATCTAGTACAAATGTTACTGTACTTTCATTTCCTGCTTCATCTGTTACTGTTACTGTATATGTACCATCATTCTTTAACTCT
>CANPBV010000006.1 GCA_947572405.1 uncultured Mycoplasmatota bacterium
TAATTTTGGTCGTTTTGTTAATGGCACTCACTTTTTCAAGTGGCAAAGTCGGGATGGCATGTGTATGTTATAATTTATTTTAAAAAGGTACAATATTAGCGTTCTATATTGTACTTTTTTATGTTATAATAGTATTTGTATAAATGTGAATATTTTTTTATATAAGTTGTGTTCAACATAATAACTGATTACTATATTTTCTAATAAATAATAATTTTAATTATACAATGATTAATATATATTATCAGTCATAAAGTAGAACACAACCTTTATATAAAAGATAAATTTAGAGGTGAGGCAAATGGAATTATTCAGAAGGCTATTAGTTGGTTTATTAGGATTGATAGATGGAGTTGTTTATTACCTAATCGAAATTATTTATGGATTATTGATGGATATTGCAGGTGCCAGACCTTTCAGTGATGACATTTTTGCTTTATTTGCAAAAAGAGTCTATGTTTTACTCGGGTTATTTATGTTATTTAAAATATCCTTTTCTTTAATTAAATATATCGTGAATCCAGATGAATTTAATGATAAAGTCAAGGGCGGAAAAAAGCTAGTAATAAACATTTTAGTTGTTTTAATATTAATTGTAGTAAATCCGATGGCATTTGATGTCATGCGAGATGTTCAAAAAACATTGCTAGAAGAACAGGTTTTGGAAAAAATTATATTGGGTTCTGGGGTTAATAATGAACCAATAGAGCCAGGGGCGATGGGAAACAAAGTCAAGGTTGCCGTTTTTAGTTCTTTTTATCGACCTGATGATGAAAAGTGTGGAAATTCTAACCCAGGAGATACGGAACAATTTGTTGAAGATTGTACATCCTACATGGGGGAAAATTTGGCAAGAGGATATTCAATGGCTTATAAAGCAGGTAGTGTCAATGATATGATACATAAAGAAGTGGATGGGGAACCTATTTTTATGAGTAAAAACAGAAATGGAGATGGGTATGCCATTAATTATCTGTTTATTGTATCAACAATTGCAGGTTTATTTACAGCTTGGATTTTTTTAACATTTTGTATTGATATTGCAATTAGGACTGTAAAATTAGGATTTTTGCAATTAATTTCTCCTATTCCAATTATTTCTTATGTAGATCCAGCTTCTTCTAAAAATGGTATGTTTAATAAATGGTTAAAAGATGTTGGAAAAACCTATGGGGATTTGTTTGTTCGATTAGCTGCGGTATATTTTGCGATTACATTAATCGCAGCTTTGATGCAAAATACAGATTTGGGAACGACTAATTTCTTAGCCAGAGTATTTATTATTTTAGGTATATTGATATTTGCAAACCAAGTTCCGAAATTGATTGGAGATTTGCTTGGAATTAAGATTGATGGAAACTTTAGTTTGAATCCAATGAGAAAAATTAATTCATCACCAATAGCAGCCGCTGTTGTAGGGGGAGCTACAGGGTTAGCAGCAGGAATGGTCGCTAATTCTGCAGCTGCTATGCAACCTAAATTAAAGGAAATCAAAGAAAATGGAGGATTTACTGGTGGAGAAGGTTTAAGAACAGCCGCCGGATGGAAAAACCTGGGAAAAAACGTATTAGGAATGGGTAGCTTGACAGGAACGACATTGGCTGGTGGAGCAAGTGCGATGCTTAGAGGAGGGAAAGCGGCCTCTACAGGAAAAGGTTCTGCCTTTGGTGCTGGGTTTAAAGGAGCAAGTGCAGCCAGTAGGGCTAGAAATGCACGTGATGGCGGATATAATATTCGAGATAAATTTCATGATAAATTTACAGATATGGCGGGTATTAAAAGTGAAACTGGAACAACAAGTGAAATTGGAGATAAAATTAAAGTTAATCAGCAGCAAATTGAAAATTATAAGCAAGAAGAACTGGCTTATCGTCAACAATTATCTCTGATGAGACAAAATAATCCAAGGGGGTATTTAGAAGCCTTCAAAAAAACAGTAAGAACAGATCCAACAACAGGTCAAGTATTGGTAGATAAAGAAGGAAAGCGAATAGTAGACAAAGAATATGATAGTTATGAATCTTATTTTAGTCAATTTACGTCTGACATAAGTCAAACCCAAATGGAAGAAAGAATGGCGCATATTATGGAAGAAAGGCATTATGCTGATGATGAAGCAGGTAGAGCAAGAGCGTTACAAGAAGCCCGAGATGAGATTGCTACAGAACGTGGTCTTATTACTGAAAGACAATATGCTGATTATGATGCAATAGAAAAAGCGGAAGCGGAAGCTGATAGCGCAGCTCATAAGCTTGAAAAACGTAACAAAGAATTACAAGGTTACTTGGATGCAAAAAGTGGAAAACCAAAAGAATAAAAGAAAGGGATGTGTGATACAAAATGAATGGATATTTAATACCAGCCAATTCCAAAAAATCAACGCTTATATTTAGTTTATTTACACCATTTGATCTTACTATGTTTGCAATAGGGTTAGGAACAACATTGTTGATGTTAGTAATATTTGATTTGGACAATATTTGGATAACAGCAATGGTTTTAGCTCCTGCCTGCATTACTGGATTTTTAGTAATGCCTGTGCCTAATTACCATAATATATTTACAATCATACAAAATACGTGGAATTTCTTTACAAATAATCAAAGATATCAATGGAAAGGTTGGTGTTTTACAGATGGCAAAGAAAAATAAAAGTAGATATACAAATGACAACTTTGTTCCAATCAAAAGTATTACGAATGGAATGATTATTCTAGATAGTAATGAAAAAGTAACAGGAATTAAAATTATGCCAAGAAATATTTTCATTATGGATTATGGTTCTCAAAATGCTGTTATTACAAATTTACGAACGGTTTATAATACAATTGATTATGAATTTTGGATAATTTGTGCTGACAGGCCTGTTGACATTAATGTTTATTTATCACAATTGCAATTATTATATAACTCAGTCAATAGTCCAATTATAAGAAAATTAATTAATGAAGATATTAACAAAGCGAATATGTTTATGAACAATAATATTGTTGATACAGAATACTATTTATTATTTAAGAGTAAAGATGAAGAACTCATCCAAAAAAGGATTCGTAACTTAGTAACGAATTTTGCGGGTGCTGGACTTTCTTCTAGGCAAACAACAAATGATGATTTAAGAATTATTTTAGATAATTTCTTAAATGGTGGACAAACCACTCCGTTTGGGACGGTGATTGGGTAATGGATATCAAGAGTCAAATTGCTCCAAAAGGATTGGAGTTTAAACCATCAGAATTTATTATTAGTGATAAATATGCAACAATATTAACCGTTATTTCTTATCCAAAATATATTCAACCTGGATATTTATCCAGTTTAACCAGCATGTCTGGAATCAAAGTAGTGATCAAACATATTCCTCTTCCTTTTGGTGTTATCACTAAAATGTTAAATAAAGAAATTGCAGATTTAAAAATGCGTTATCAAGAGGAAAATGATCGTACAATACAAGAAAGAATTCGTCAAGATTATGAATCTTTGGAACAATTCATTTCTCAATTGGCTGCTACACAGGCCAAAATTTATGATTTTCAAATGCATGTTATGATTACAGCGGATTCAGAAGAACAATTGGTAATGAAAAAATTACAAGTTAAAAATTACTTGGAAGCGATGGAATTAAGAGCAATTCCACTCAGATTTGAGCAAGAAAAAGTATTAAAATCCATTCTTCCTATTTTTCCAAAACAAGATATCGAAGATCGAATTGGAACTCCGATGCCTGCGCCTACAATTGCGGCCATGTATCCTTTTATCTTTGATAGTATTAAGGATCCTGGATTAGCAACATTGCTTGGAGTTGACTTTTCTGGAGGGGTTATTTTATTTAATCAATTTTTATATCAAATCAAAAAAGAACATAACAGAAATAATGCCAACCTAATTATTCTAGGTACTTCAGGAAGTGGGAAATCAACAGCAGCGAAATTAATGCTTAGAACCCATATTCGAAATAACCATAAAATTGTTGTCATTGATCCAGAAGGAGAACTTGAAGGAATGACAAAACTTTATCAAGGGGATTTTATTGACCTTGGTAAAGGTGGAGAGTTTGGTATGATCAATCCACTTGAGGTTGTATTGGATGCAGATGAAGATGAACTGAAAAATGGTTTAGGATATACAGTACTTACTAGAACATTGCAGACATTAAAGGCATTTATCAAATATTATGATCCAAATATCAAAGAAGATGTTTTAACACTTTATAGTGAAGTGATACAGGAAACGTATCGGCGCTTTGGAATTGATTTCAATACTGATTTTACAAAATTTACTTCTAGAGATTATCCAACTTTTAAGGATGTTTATGCAACAATTCGTGGGAGATTAAATGCAATGCCAGAAAAAACGCATGAAAGAGATATCATGGAAGAATTGGAACTTAAAATTAGACCAATCGTAAAAGAATTGAAATATTATTTTGATGGTCATACAACCATTACTCCAAAAAGTAACTTTATTGTATTTAACATTAAAGAATTAATGAATGCAGATACCAATATCAAAAATGCTCTTTTCTTTAATATTTTAAAATATGCTTGGGGATTAACATTAGATACCAGTGTAAATACCATATTGATGGTAGATGAAGCTCATGTATTACTCAGTGGAAACAATACACTAGGAGCGGATTTTTTAGCCCAAGTACAAAGACGTGCTAGAAAATATAATACAGGAACAATTATTATTACACAGCAACCAACTGATTTCTGTGATCCAAGTTTAATTGTTCAGGGAAAAGCAATTTTTGATAATGCTGCTTATTATTTGGTAATGGGACTAAAAAAGCAAGCTGTAGAAGATTTGGCGCTCCTTGTTGATTTAAACGATAATGAAAAAGAGAGTATCAAACGTTACAATCAAGGGGAAGCATTATTTATTTGTGGTAGTCGTAGAATGAGAATTAATGTAATTGCCACAGAACAGGAACTAGACTCCTTTGGTAATGGAGGCGGACTATAATCAGTTGTTAAGGTGGTGAGGATATGCAGGGAAATATGAATCTATTAGGGGGACCTGGAAACGGTAATAAAAAGAAAATTTTTAATTTTTTGCTTCCTGCACTTCCTGGCATCTTTTTTGTTTTTACGATAGCAGCCTTCATTAGTATTATTATGTATCCGATCATAAAGGGTGGACAACTGATAGCAGGAGTAGGAGGATTTTGGGAACGATTCACAAATGCAATTACTTTAAAATGTTTTTTCTGTTCGGATCAGGATTTATTAGTACAGAAAGAAAATAAATTCCAGAAAAAAATTGAAAAATTAAATCAGACCTATTTGAATGGAAAAAATATGAATGGAACTTCTATACAATTAGACATTCCATTATTGTTATCCGCTATTTTTTATACAGAGGATATTGAAGAGACGATTTTTGAAGAAGCTGAAGCCGTTGATCAATCGGAGGATATGATCGAAGATATGGGTGATGCTTCCTCTGGAGATTTATTTGGTGATCTTTCTTGGTACTACGATCAAGGAGACCAAAAATCGATAGATTGGTTTAGAGGTGCAACCGAGGCAGAAGGATGTTATATTAAAGGATACAACTATTATGCGGGTGAACAAGTTACATTTGGAAAAAAAAGTAAATTAAGAAGGCTTGCCAAACATATGGTAAAGAAAGTTATGAAGGGAACTTGTACTGCTGTACACGATAAAGAGGGAAAGTTTGTTGGTTGGAGAATTAGAGAGTATGCAGAATATGTATTAGATATTGAACGGGATGATAGTTTATACACAATGGAGTATGATCAGCAACCATATTCGAAATATAGAACAGCCGATGAGATTTCTTCTCTTCCTCCAACCTTTATAACGTATTTAGTTTCTACTTATTTACCTGACCAGTTTTCCAATCTTCTTCCTAAGAAGGTGAGGGACTTAAGTCAGGATCATGAGCTTTATCTAAATAAACGAAAGGCTATGAAAAATGTTATTTATTCCTATAAAGAGGGGTATAAATATTTAGTGGGGAAACCGTCTGGATCGGAAGGCTTATTTTGTGGGGAAGCAAATGGAAATTGTAGCTATGATGTCACAACAGTAGGAAATAAGCCATTAACGATAAATAACGTAAAAGTCAAATTACTACAATGTCAAGAAAATAGAGGTCAGCCTATACCTGGGGAAGAATTAGTCGATTTGGAAACATATGTTACTGGTGTATTATACGCAGAAAATGGCGGAGCCTCCTACGGAGAATTAAAGGTTCATTCTATTGCCATTCGTAGTTTCTTACTAGCTCGTGGTGGAAGTATGGGAATAAGCTATTTTAAAATGTATGAAGAAAATGGATCATGGGTAGTGCCAATTAGAAATTGTACAGAAGATCAGGTATACTGTGATCCAAACAAAGGCTGTACCCTTTTTGATAAAACAGCCGCCAAAACTGTACGATCAGGAAAACATGATAATGGATTAACTTACAAACCGCCTTTATCAGCAGATTCAAATGTTCGAAAAGCAGTAGCAGAAACGACTGGAAAAGTGTTGGTTGATTCAGATGGAGAAATCTTTCTTACTGGCTATGATGGAGTAAACAACAATTTGAAAAAGTGGCAAAATGTTCTTGCCAATGGAGGGGACACTTATGAGGCACTAGTAAGTACCTATGGAAGTGATAAAGTACTCAAATCCAATTGTACTGGAAGTGCTGGATCCACAGCAAATCCTGGAAATGAAACTTATTATAAACAAGGGGATTACCCAACTGTTCCATACTGTAGCGGAAAGGCTACCCTTGCTTCATCTGGTTGTTTTCCAACAGCATTTGCAATGGTAGTCGAAAATTTAACTGGAAAAGTAACACCACCAAAAGAAATCGCAGAATATATTTGTAATGATGTCAATGGTTCTCGAAAATATAGAGTAGATGGGGTAGGTTCTAATATTGATTTTACGATCGATCCTTTAACGCAATCTCATTTTAACATCACCTCTAGAAAATTATCACCAAACGAAATGAATATGACAAGTATTATTGAAAAATTAAAAAGTGGAAAAAAACTAATTGTATCTTTGCAAGGAGCAGGGGGAAGATTTTCTAGTGGGGTAGGTCATATTATTGTATTATCAGGTGTTACTCCAGATGGAAAAATTAAAGTATTAGATCCTGGACATGTAAATTCGACTGGAAATCATTCTGTTGAAATTATAAAAAATGAAGTTTTAACCCATTTGGGAACTGGAATTATTGAAGTATCAGCAAATGATAGTACAGGAACAAAATTCGATGGATGTTATACAGGAGCAACAGGTGATTATATTGATTGGAGGCAAAATGATAAAACTTGGGGTAGTATTCCTTTGGGAACAGGGGGAGCAACCCTTACATCCGCTGGTTGTCTTGCAACTTCAATGGCGAAACTGATTGTAATGTCTGGAACTAAAGTATCGATCAATAATTTTAATCCCGGAACTATGGTTCAATACTTAAATTCACATGAAGGTTTTTCTGGAAGCAATTGGCGATGGGAGGCCCCACAGGAATCTGGTTTAGCGCCTAATTTTGTTCATGGTGGTATTGTAACTTTAAAAGGAAAATCTAAAAGTGAGAAGCTTAGTGCCATTAAAAATTATTTAGATCAAGGATATTATTTGGCTCTTCAAGTAAAATGTGATGGAACAGAAGAGCCGGGTCAGCATTGGGTCGCAGTATTAGGCGTTACAGATACTGATATTATAATGTCTGATCCAGCGAGTAACAATAAAAATGTATGGAGTGAATACAAACCAGGAGGTACTGTGCTTTTTCATTATTATAAAAAGATGGATTAGAGGGATAAAATGAAGAATAAAAAGAAAATTATGATTATGGTTTCAATACTTCTCACTTATTTTCTAGTCATGATGATATTTTTTGGATTAGACAGTTTAAAGAAAAAAGTTTATTATCTTGATATATTGATGGATCCATATACTTATCTCAAATATGAAAGAGGAGTCTGGAAAGATGTCGAAGAAAATGAAAAAGAATTTTTAGGAAAATCATATAAGATTTATGGAAATCACAAGCTCTTATATGAGGGAATTTTACAATATACAGAGGAAAAATGGTATGCTTTTGATCGTAATAGTCGTTCATTGTCTTTACCAAAGCATTTTTTCGCTTATCGTGGAAATATGAATTTAAAAGTGTTCGATTATAAGACAGTAGATATGTCTTCCGATGAGTTAAAAGAGGCAGGAACGATCTTAGAAGAAAATAAAATCACCTTTAATCCAGAATATACAAAAAAGTTTAAAATTGAACATGATTTCAACAATGATGGAAGGAATGAAAAAATTTATATTATCTCTAATACATTAGGTATGGAAGAACAAAATAGTTATTTCTCTATTGCATATATAAAAACTGAGGATGATATAAAAATATTAGTAAAAATTATTTCAGATAATATGTATGATGTTCCATCACTAGATTTAAAAGAAATTATAGATATAAACAATGATAAAAAATATGAACTTATTTTTGAACAAATTTATTTTGATCAAATAGGTACTTGTCATGAAATATTTGAATATGGAAATGACGCTTATAAGTCAGTAAAAGCTTGTCAATTAATGAAAAGAGGAGATGAGGAAGAATGAAATTAAAATTTAGGGCAGAACCAAAAGATATATTAATATTTGTAATATTTTGTGTTGTATTACTTTATTTCGTTGCAATTGCAGTATTAAATATCTCTTCTTTTGCAAATACAGGATTATTACATGGGTTAAACCCTTTTCCAGCTTTTGAATCAGAATATATAGGTGCTACATTATTATTCTTTGTTGGAGCTTTAGCGGCAATATTTACGAGTGTATCATCTTATTTTTTCGATCGTGAAAAGGGGTTAGGATTCAAAGCGGAGGCGAAAAAAGAAAAAGGATATTCTAGATGGGCTACAGAGAAAGAAATGAAAAAGGAATTAAAGCTTGTTGAACCATCTGTTAAAAATTCATCTGTAGCGGGACTTCCAATTATTATGAGTCCAAAGGGAGTTTGGGTTGATGATAGCGAGTATCATAATCTCATTATTGGTTCAACAGGAGCAGGAAAAACCCAAACTACTGTACTTCCTATGGTTCATTTGCTTTCTAAAAAGGGTGAATCCATGATAGTAACCGATCCTAAGGGTGAAATCTATGAAGAAACAGCGGAGATGCTTAGAGCAAAAGGTTATAATATTGTCCTTTTAAATTTCCGTGATCCACAGCAGGGTAATGCTTGGAATCCCCTGTCCTTACCATATAGTTTGTATAAAAATGGAAATTCAGATAAGGCAACAGAACTATTAGAAGATTTAGCGCTTAACATTTTGTATGATGAAAATTCAAAATCACAAGATCCATTCTGGGAAAAAACTTCTGCTGATTATTTTTCTGGTTTAGCGCTTGCCTTATTTGACGATGCAACAGAAGATCAAATTAATTTAAATAGTATTAATCTGATGACTACCTTAGGAGAAGAAAAATTTGGTGCGACGACTTATGTGAAGGAATATTTCAGTTATAAAGATCCAGCAGGGGCCGCCTATATTAATGCCTCTAGTACCTTAATGGCTCCAAATGAAACAAAGGGAAGTATTTTAGCGGTATTTAAACAAAAGATTAAATTATTTTCTTCTAGAGAAAATTTATCTGAAATGCTTTCTCATAGTGATTTTGATATGAGGGAAATAGGAAAAAACAAAACAGCGGTTTTTATTGTTATTCAAGACGAAAAGAAAACATATCATTCGCTTGTTACAATTTTTTTAAAGCAATGTTATGAAACTTTAATTTCAGTGGCACAAGAATGCGGGGGAAAACTACCATATAGAACAAATTTTATACTGGATGAATTTGCGAATATGCCACCACTTAAAGATGTCACTACTATGGTAACGGCAGCCCGAAGTAGAAATATGCGTTTTAATTTCATTATTCAGAACTTTGCTCAGTTATATGAAGTATATGGAAAAGAAAATGGAGAAACAATTAAAGGAAACTGTGGAAATATTATTTATTTAATTAGTACAGAACTTAGTGCATTAGAAGAAATTAGTAAAATGTGTGGAGAGGTAAAATCAAAAGAAAAAGAGAAGACAACTTCTACCCCGCTTGTTACAGTAAGTGATTTACAGCGGTTAAAAAAATGGGAGACAATTGTACTGCGTATTCGTATGATGCCTTTTAAAACAAAATTGACACCAAATTTTCAAATGGATTGGGGAGATCATTATCCGAAATCAGTTTATCCAAGGAGAGAGAAGATTCCTGTGCAAATATTTGATATAAAGAAATATGTGGAAAAGAAAAAGGAAGAAAAAATTAATCAGATGTTAGGCGGAGTCCCTTCTTCTATAAAGCCACCAGTAAATCCGTTTGGAATGCCACCTACACCTCCCGCTTTTCCAGGAGTAATGTCACCAAATGGAATGGAAGGAACGACACCTTCTTCTAAAGGTGGTTTGGATGTTGATGATTTGGTAAAACGAATAGATGCGAAAATTGCAGAATTAGAAGAAGAAGAACGTAGAGAGAAAGAAGCACAGGCAAAAAAAGAAGGGGGTGGAATGTTTGCAACGGGATCTCCTATCCCAGCGGAAACAAAAGTAGAAACTCCAGTAACTTCAAGTATTCCACAGGAAATAAAGAAGCCAGAAGTAGTAGAACCAACAATTTCAGTGGAAAAAAAGGAAGAAACTCCAGTAACTTCAAGTATTCCACAGGAAATAAAGAAACCAGAAGTAGTAGAACCAACAATACCAGTGGAAAAAAAGGAAGAAACTATAGTAACTCCAAGTATTCCACAGGAAATAAAGGAACCGGAAGTAGTAGAACCAACAATTTCAGTGGAAAAAAAGGAAGAAACTTCAGTAACTCCAAGTATTCCACAGGAAATAAAGAAGCCAGAAGTAATAGAACCAACAATACCAGTGGAAAAAAAGGAAGAAACTATAGTAACTCCAAGTATTCCACAGGAAATAAAGGAACCGGAAGTAGTAGATCAAATATCTAAAACTGAGAAAGTGCCAACTGGTTTTGTAACCGATGATCAATTCTTTGATGATTTCTTCAGTGATGAAGATGAATAGAAATTTGAAACCTTTTATTTATAAAGTTGTGTTCAACATAATAACTGATTACTATATTTTCTAATAAATAATAATTTTAATTATACAATGATTAATATATATTATCAGTCATAAAGTAGAACACAACCATTTATAAAAAAATAAAGGTTTTTTTTCTAGACTGTTATCATATGCACATTTTTTCTAGTTACATAAATTATATTGGGTGAAGAAAAATGATACCAAATATATCTGTTACTGATTTTATGAAGTTATTGAATCCGAATGTAATAGATTTACGTACAGTAGAGAATTATAACAATAATCATATACCGAATGCAAAGAACATTCCATTTGAAAAATTAATTAGCCGTCCGAGTGATTATCTAAAAAAAGAAGAAATATACTATATATATTGTACATATGGGAAAAAAAGTATATCTGTTTGTAGAATATTAAACAATTTAGGCTATCAAGTTGTTAATATTAATGGTGGATACGAAAGTTGGATATTAGAACAATAGATGTAGAAAAATGTAGAAATTCTACATTTTTTTTTGCAGGTATGTAATATTGAGAAAATATCAAAAAAAGGGTATAATAAAAAATAGAATGGAAGATGCTATGAAAAAAGAATCATTTTTAAAAGGTGCATTAATTGCAACAATATGTATTATTTTAAGTAAAATTTTAGGGGTTTTATATGTAATCCCTTTTCATGCCATTATAGGAGAACGTGGAGGAGCACTATATGGTTATGCTTATAGCTTGTATACACTTTTTTTGACTCTTTCAACAGTTGGAATTCCACTTGCTATGTCAAAAATGATTAGTGAATATGATACCTTGGGATATCATCACACAAAAGAGCGTGCATATAAAATTGCATATAAAATTGTTTTGATTATGTCTATTATTTCTTTTTTCGCATTATTTATTTTTGCGCCCTTTTTGTCCCATTTAATTATTGGCGACATTTCAGGAGGACATACTTGGGAAGAAATAACCTATGTAGTTCGAATTTCATCAACCGCAATTCTTTTTGTAACCATGCTTAGTGTTATGAGGGGATACTTACAAGGGCATCGTTATATTGCTCCTTCCTCTATTAGTGAAGTAATAGAACAAATTGTTCGGATTGTTGTAATTTTGGTTGGAAGCTACATTTCTATTTATATTTTTCAGCAATCAATAAAAGAAGCCGTTGGAGTAGCCGTATTTGGAGCAACAGTAGGTGCAATGGTAACCTTGGTTTACTTATATATAAAAATCAAAAAGTCTGGTATTAGGAATAAGAAAGAATATATAGAAACAGAGGAAGAAAAAAATATTACTACAAAACAGATTGTAAAAAAACTAATTACTTATACATTGCCATTTATATTAATGAGTATTGTGGGGTCTTCCTATAGTTTGGTTGATATGTTTACTGTAGTAAAAACATTAGTGAACGAGGTTGGTATGGATGTAACAACCGCAGAAGCAGTTATGAGCGTACTTACGACTTGGGGTTCAAAATTAAACACCATTGTTATTTCGATTGCTAATGGAATAGTTGTTAGCCTACTTCCGAATATGACACGCGACTATGTATCAAAGAACTTTGATGGTGTGAGAAGAAAAATCAACAAAACATTGCAAATTATTTTTTATTGTACCATACCTATGACAACAGGTCTTAGCTTATTATCCACTCCTGTGTGGAATATTTTTTACGGAGTTAGTGATATTGGTCCAAAAGTATTTTCATATAGTATCTTTGTAACAATTTTTGCTAGTTTATTTTTGAACTTTAATGTTACAATGCAGTCCTTAGATCGATTAAACAAAGTCTATGTCAGTTTAATTTTGGGGCTTTTATTTAATGCATTTATGAATGTTCCATTTATGCTATTATTTGATTATATTGGGATTCCAGCATACTATGGTGCAATTACTTCTACAATTATTGGATATTCGATTACCATTATTATGAATTTGTATACTCTTAAGAAGGACTTTAAGGTCAATTATAAATCTACCATAAAACATTTAGGCAATTGCTTGATTGCCAACGTTGCGATGGTATTTGTATTGTTATTGTTAGAGAATATTGTTCCATTAACTGGGAGCGGTAAACTATATTCCGTTTTTGTGATATGCCTTTATGGAATTATCGGAAGTCTGGTATATTTCTTTATAACATGGAGGACTGGTACCATAAATGCAGTATTTGGAAAACAGATTTTTAAAAAAATACCAATTATAAAAAGATTGATAAAGAAGGAGGTATAGAATGAAATTTATAGAACTAACAGAAGAGGAATTTCGCACATTTTCTTCTACACATCCTTTGAAAAGTTTTATGCAAACTCCAGAAATGGCAAAAATGAGAGAAAAAAATGGATATAAACCATACTATGTTGGAGTCAAAAAAGGAAACAAAATTGTAGCAGCCACAATGATGGGATCTAGAAAAAGTCATTTTGGATATTATGAATTTTATGCCCCTAGAGGTTTATTGATAGAATATGAAGATTATGAACTTTTATCCTTTTTTACACAACATCTAAAAACCTATATAAGAGGAAAAAAAGGTTATAGTTTGAGGATTGATCCTTATTATATAACAGAGGAAAAAGATATAGATGGAAAAACGATTACAAATGGCATTGATCATCATAAGGGAATTAAAAATTTAAAAAGAGTCGGCTTTAAAAAGTCGAATGATATTTTCCAACAATTTAAATATTTATTTGCGCTTTCCTTAAATGAATCAAAACAAAATATGTTTAAAAAGATACATACCTTGCCAAAAAGAATGATTAAAAAAGCTCTAAAAAATGGAATTGTGATTCGGGAAGCCAACTTTGAGGAACTGAAAATAGTAGATGCATTGATAAAAGAAACTAGTAAAAGAGAAGGTTTTGTTGCTAGAGATTTATCTTATTATGAAGCATTATACAAAAGCTTTTATTCAAGGAATGAGGTAAAGTTTATGCTTGGAGAAATTGATGTGGAAGACTATAAGAAAAAATTAGAATTAAGAATTTCAGAACTGATTCAGAAATCAAAAACAGAAGAAATAGAAAAACAAAAAACTTTGTTAAAGGAAGCGAATAAAATGATATCAGATTCAAATGGGAAGTTGGTTATATCGGCTGGTGTCTTTTTATTATATGGCGATGAATTAATTTATTTATTTGGAGGAAATAAAAGGGAATATTTACATTTGGGTTCTTCTTATCTTATGCAATGGACAATGATTGAGTATGGAATAGAAAATCAATTTCAAAAGTACAATTTTTATGGCATTATGGCGGAACCTAGCAAAGACGATGGTGTCTATCAATTTAAGCGTGGTTTTGATGGTTATGTAGAAGAATTAATTGGTGATTATGAGCTTCCAATTAATTGGTATTATTATTTACAGAAACTATTTCGTCTTCTTTTACATCATAAGTAAATTTTAAAAGAATATATTGATGTAGGAGGCACTCTACTATGTCAATATGGATTATTTTTATAATTGGAGTTAGTCTTAGTATGGATGCTTTTTCTTTATCTCTGGCTTATGGAACGTTAGATTTGAAAGAAAAAGATATGGATATATTATCCATTATTGTTGGAATTTATCATTTTGTAATGCCACTTCTTGGAGGATTTATAGGAGCCATTATTTTAAAATGGTTTCCCATAAATCCTGATATCATTGTATTTGTGGTGCTTTCCTTTATTGGTTTACAGATGATTATAGAAAGTAGAAAAGAACAAGATGATATCAAAAAATTGACAATAATAGAAATGCTATGTTTTGGTTTAGCTGTTAGTATCGATAGTTTCTCTGTTGGAATAGGCTTAAATATGATGACTTCATATTACTTTATCTGTGCAGTCTTATTCGCATTTACTAGTTTTGCTTTTACTTTTTTAGGACTTCATTTAGGAAAAAAGGTACACCAAAAGCTAGGAAAAATATCCATTGTAATAGGGGGAACTGTATTAGTTCTATTAGGTTTTTTGTACTTATTTTAAAATTGTTTCAAAAAGGAACGATTTTTTTTTTTGAAAGAATAGGGACTGATGTCCCTCCTGTAGAAGAGGAACTAAAAGCTACTTATCTATTATAATGTAGTTTTAAATTTTCTTCTAAAAAAATCCAGAGGAAAATTTATCAAAGATTAGAAGATTTTGATTACGATAAGCAAGAACTTCCAAAAGGATATTTGTGATACCGTTATGAAAGTGATTCAATTCCCTAAAAAGAAAATAGAACCATTTCAACAAGAACGAATCAAAAAAGGGGATTGATTAAAACAGAATCAAATTTTATTACTTCTTCTTTTATTTGCCTTTTTGATTATTTCATAATATAATGAATATGGTGATGATATGTTAGTTAATATGAAAGAAATGCTTACAAGAGCAAAAGAGAAACATTATGCGATTGCGCATTTTAATATGAACAATTTAGAATGGACAAGATTTATTTTAGAGGCCTGTGAAGAAAATAAAAGTCCTGTTATTTTAGGAGTTAGTGAAGGAGCCATTCGATATATGGGTGGTTATTCTGTGGTATCTTCTATTGTGTATAGTCTTGTAAAGGAACTAGATATTAAAATACCAGTTGCATTACACTTAGATCATGGAAGCTCTATAGAATCCTGTAAAAAAGCAATTGATGAAGGCTTTACTTCTGTTATGATAGATGGATCCAAATATGCATTGGAGGAAAATGTAACTATGACGAACGAGGTTGTTGCTTATGCGCATTCCAACAATGTTACAGTAGAAGCAGAAATAGGAGCAATCGGTGGGGAAGAGGATGGAGTAGCAAATGAGGTATTATATGCAACAATAGAGGATGCCATTACTTTATCAAAAACAGGAATTGATTTTCTAGCGCCAGCATTAGGAAGTGTTCATGGTTTATATAAAGGAGAACCGAACTTGAACTTTGAACGAATGAAACAAATTAGTGAAGTCACCAATTTGCCATTAGTACTTCATGGCGGAACTGGAATTCCAGATGAGCAAATTAAGAAAGCAATTGATTGCGGAATTTGTAAGTTAAATATTAATACAGAATTGCAAATTGCATGGACAAAGGCAGTTAGAGAATTTTTGAATAAAGATTCAAATGTTTATGATCCAAGAAAAGTAATTAAATCTGGAGAAGCTGCGATTAAAAATGCCATTCAAAAGAAGCTAGAATTATTAGGAAGCATTGGAAAAGCATAACCAAATTGGGAAAAATACATATAAATATAGTAATTAGTGGAGGTTTTATATGAAAAAGATAAGAGTATTTGGAGAACAAAAATTATCAGGTACTATTTCAGTTAGTGGTTCAAAAAATAGTGCAGTTGCTCTTGTCCCAGCATCCTTGCTTTCTGATGAAATTGTAGAAATTGATAATGTTCCAAACATTTCGGATATTGAAGCTTTAATCGAGATTTTGACGTATTTGGGCGCCAAGGTGGAACGAAATGGAACGAGTATGAAAATTGATTCCACAAATATAAAGAATAGAGTAATTCCAGAGGAAATATCAAAAAAATTAAGAGCGTCTTATTATTTTATGGGAGCCTTACTTGGAAAATATAAAAAAGTAGAAATGTATTTCCCTGGAGGTTGTTCCATTGGAGAACGACCAATCAATTTACATTTGAAGGGATTTGAAGCCTTAGGGGCTAAAGTAACAGAAGAAGGAAATAAATATACTGTGGAAGCAGAGGAATTAAAGGGGACTAATATATATTTAGATATTGCATCAGTTGGAGCAACCATTAATTTAATGCTCGCTTCTGCACTTGCAACTGGAACAACAGTTATAAGGAACGCAGCGAAAGAACCGCATATTGTGAATGTTGCAACATTCTTAAATCAAATGGGAGCTTCGATTACTGGAGCAGGAACAAGCGAGATTAGAATCAATGGAGTAAAAAAATTATCTGGATGTTTTCACGAGGTAGTACCAGACTATATAGAAACGGGGACTTATCTTATTGCAGGAGCATTATGTGGGGAAAACTTAAAAATTGAGGGAGCCATTCCAGATCACTTAGAAGCTTTGATTTCAAAACTAAGAGAGATGGGAGTTCCTTTTGAAGTTGGAAAAGATTATATTACAGTTAGTAAAGGTGAGTCATATAAAGCAGTTTCTATTAAAACGGCAGTTTATCCAGGATTTCCAACTGATTTGCAACAACCATTTATGTCTCTTTTGACACAATGTGAAGGAATTTCAAAAGTAGAAGAAAACATTTTTGAAAACCGTTTTATGCATATCCCTTATTTAAATCAAATGGGAGCCTTTATTACAACCACAGATAAAACGGCTATTATAAAAGGTAGGACGAACTTAAGTGGAAAAGAAGTAGAAGCAACTGATTTAAGAGCTGGAGCAGCTTTAATTTTAGCAGCTTTATGTGCCAAAGGAGAAACAACCATTACAAAGGTCGAACATGTTTTAAGAGGATATGAAGGAATTATAGAAAAATTACAAAATGTAGGTGCTAAAATAGAACTAGAAGAAATAGAATGAAAGTAGAGAAATCTACTTTTTCTTTGGAGGAATTTTATGAAATTAAAAAAAATATTTGCAATAGCAGTTTTATTATTGGTCGTTTTTCTCATTTACTTAACAACAATGGATAAAAAGATTTATTATTTAGCGCTTGGAGACTCCATTTCTTTGGAATATCCAAAACAGATTGCTAATTATTTGGAAAAAAAAGATTTATTAGAACAGTATCGTTTTGAATTTATAAAAGATGATATGCGCATTACTGATTTAATTCGAGACATTAAAGATAATAAGAAAATAACCGTTGTAAATAAAGAGCAAACAATGAAAAACGCTTTAATTAAATCTGATTTAATAACACTTTCTATTGGGAATGAAGAATTATTTTATAAAATAAGGACAGAAAAACCAGATATTCTTTATGATTATATTGATGACATGATGAAAGACATGGAACAATTATTTAAACTATTGAAAGAATATTGCAAGGAAGATATCTTTGTTTTGGGATATGTAAATCCTTTTTCCAGTAATATGAATTCTTATATTGAGTATGCAAACAAGAAGTTAGAAACATTAGCGAAAAAGTATGATATCTCTTATGTTTCAATAAATACATTGGAGAAAACAGATTTTGATGAACAGAATATTTTAGATACAGGAAGTAAAAAAATTGCCAATCTTTTAATTCCTCGCATTGATAAGCAGGTAATTGAAGATTAATTTGTAAAAAATTTGAAACGTGATATAATAAATTTAGAGGTGATAAAATGGAAGGGAATAAAATATTTCCAAAAGTATTTATGTGGATGTTTGTTGGATTACTTGTTACATTTGGTGTAGGAGCCTTTGTAATGGCGAATGAAAACATGCTATATAATATTTTTGAAACAAATTTATATTGGTTAATTTTTGTAGCCCAAATTGGGGTTGTCATTTGGCTAAGTGCAAGAATCAATAAAATGAAAGAAGGAACAGCAACTATTTTGTTTTTGCTTTATTCAGGACTTACAGGACTTACTTTTTCATCAATCTTTGTAGTCTTTGAATTAGATTCTATTATGATGGTATTTGCCATTACAGCACTTTTATTTGCTATATTCGCATGTATTGGTTATTTTACAAAGATGGATTTGACAAAATTTGGGACTTATCTATTGATGGCCTTATTAGGAATCATTATTGTATCAATTGTTAATATCTTCCTTGGAAATGATACTTTGGATTTGGTATTATGCATTATTGGAATTTTAGTCTTTGTAGGATATACAGCTTATGATATGCAAAAAATTAAAATGCTAGCCATTTCAATGGAGAATGAACATAAAGTTGCCATTATAGGGGCATTAGAATTATATTTAGATTTTATTAACTTATTTTTACGTTTGCTTCAACTATTTGGCAATAGTCGTGATTAATCTATTGATTTTTCTTCTAAATATTGTTATACTATATCAGTAATATTTCTATGACATGGATTTGTCATGGCGGAAGGAGCAGAAACATGAAAAAAGGAATTCATCCAGAATATATGGATACAAAAGTAACATGTGCTTGTGGAAATACATTTACTGTAAGATCAAATAAAGAAGAATTACATTTAGAGGTTTGTGATAAATGTCATCCATTCTTTACTGGAAAACAAGGTCAAACAGCGAAAACAGGGCGTGTTGAAAAATTTAACCGCAAATATGGTTTTGATGGAAAAGCAGCGTAAGCTGTTTTTTTCTTTACATTTTGTCATAAAAAGCACTTTAATATTTAAGGAATTTTAAGACGTAATATGATATAATAACAATAGGAGGAGATGTAATGGAAACATTAATTGAAAGAGATATTATCATAAATGCTTATTATGTAATATATTATTTTAATCAAAATGGTAAGAAAATTACAAATCTGAAATTACAAAAATTATTATATTTTTTAGAGGCAATTTACCTGATACAAAATCTTGATGAGAAAAGTTTGTTTAATGATGATTTTTATGCTTGGAATTTTGGTCCTGTTTCAGATGTTCTTTATAAAAGATTTAAAGATTATCAAAATATGGATATCCAATTGAATGAAAACGATATTGGAATAGCAGAAAGTATGGGAAATGAAAATAAAAAATACATTGAAATATTGTTTCAATTATTGGGAGATATGACAGCTTATCAATTAGTTACATTGTCTCATCTTCCTAGTTCACCATGGGCAAAGTTAAATCAAAAATATAATGGGAATATAGATAAAAATATTCAGATATCTAAAATTGAAACGAGAGATTGGTTTGCGACTTTAATAGGAATTGAAATTAATGGCTAAAGATAAAAAACGCAATAATAATTTATTAGAAAATGTAAACATTAAAGCAAATCAATTATTAAAAGAGATAATTATAGAAAGAAAAGATCAAACCAATGATGAAGTTTCTAAAGAAATAGAACGTTTGATGCAACAAACCGATTTTATATATGAAAGAATAGGAAAAAATAAAGAAGAGATTGGTCATTATACAGATTTTATTCAAGAAATTTTAGATAAAGTAGCACATTATTTTTCCTATATTGATAATGTATATCAGGAAGAAATAATTCCAGATAATATTTTAAGTAAAATAGAAATATTGAAGAATAAACATAAACATTTAGAAATTTTGTTTTATAATTTTAAATTAGATAAAATAAGTAAAAAAATGAGTGATGTTCAAGATGAAGTAAATGTTCAAGTAGAGAAGTTTATATCTGAACATCAGAAAATAGAAGAATTAGAAAGGCGAAATCAGGAATTAATGAATCAATTTGGAAGTATGACAGCTAATTTGATTACTTTAATTATTACATTTACAATTGTTACTACTGCTTTATCAGCAATGGAAAAGTTTAAGGATTTTAATTATTTGTCTTTATTTGTTGTCAGTTTAGTTTTTTTAGGTGTAAGTGCTGTTATTGTTAGTAGTTCAACACTAAATTCAAAAAAAAGTCTTCCTAAAATAGTTTTTGCTATTTGGATTGTTTTATTTATTATTTTTATTGTTGTGATGATAATTTCTTTAATTGGAATAGGAAGTAGGTGAGAATATGGAATATGTTATAATTGCTTTATTGGTTGTAATTTTAATTGTGTCAATGATTTCCCTCTCAAAAAATATTAATGAGTCTAATATTACAGAACGATTAGGCAAAATGGAAACAACTGTAGTAAAAGAACTCAGTGAGTTTAATAAAAATTTGACACAAGACTTAAATAAAGACTTTAATGAATTAAATGGTAAATTAGAAAATCGGCTTTTTTTAATTAATGAAAAAGTAAATGAACGTTTAGATGAAAATTTTGAAAAAACAAATAAAACATTTGTCAATGTATTAGAGCGTCTTTCTAAAATAGATGAAGCACAGAAAAAAATCGATTTATTATCAAATGATATTGTGTCTTTACAAAGTGTTTTGACAGATAAAAAAACGAGAGGTATTTTTGGAGAAGTTAACTTAAAACATATTTTAGTTAGTGTTTTTGGAGAGAATAATACAAGGATTTATGAGTTACAATATAAATTAGAAAATGGCACAATTGCTGATTGCATGTTATTTGCTCCTGAACCATTAGGAAATATTGCAATCGATTCTAAATTTCCATTAGAAAATTATCAAGCCATGGTAAACAAAAATAATAGCGAAGTAGTAAGAGGAAATGCGGAGAAACTATTTAAAGTGGATATGAAAAAGCATATAGATGCAATCGCAGATAAATATATTATTCCTGGAATTACTTCTGATCAAGCAATTTTATTTTTACCAGCTGAAGCAATATTTGCAGAAATTAATGCCTATCATCAGGATATTATTGATTATGCCTATCAAAGAAGAGTCTGGATTACTTCTCCTACTACTTTGATTAGTACATTAACGACGATAGAAATTATTATGAAAAATATGGACCGTGATAAATATGCTAGAGAAATTCAGAAAGAATTACAAATTTTAGGAGTTGAGTTCAAGCGTTATAAAGAACGTTGGGATAAATTATCTAGAAGTATTGAAAGTGTAAGTCGTGATGTAAAAGATATTCACACAACAACAAATAAAATTACAACGAAGTTTGATTCAATTAGTAAAGCGGAAATGGAGAAAATTGGATATGATGAAGATGAAGAAATGGAATCAGTTAGTTATTAGTTTAATATTGTTACTTAATTCTGGTTTTTTGTTACAGATGATATTGTCTGGACATCATGGAAGAATTCTAGTAACATTGTCTCTTTATTTAACAGTATGGATACCAAAAATAGTACGTTCTATTTTAAAAGTACAAATTCCAGAACGGATTGAACTAGTTTATCTTATCTTTTTGTTTCTTGCTCAATTTTTAGGAAGTATTGTAAATTTATATGCAAGTATATATTGGTTTGATTCTTTTGTTCATTTTGTTTCTGGTATTTTAACAGCTTTATTTGGAATATCAGTTCTAGTTTGGTTTCAAAAATATGATCATAAATCAGTAACATTCAATATCTTTTTTATGATTGCTTTTTCTATGATGGTAGCATCATTCTGGGAATTTTTTGAATTTACAGTAGATCGTATTTCTGGGGGAGATACCCAAAAAGTAATAGAAACAGGAGTAGCGGATACTATGAAAGATATGATTGTAGCCTGTTTAGGTGCAATATTGGTTTCCACTTATTATGGATTTGAAAAAAATATGGGGAAAAGATTATTTTTCTATCATTATGAGAAAGAATTTGGGTGTCAACATGAATGATACAAAAAGAAGAGAAGCATGGCTTCAAGAATTAAAAAAACTAAGAGAAGAATTATTAGCCAAAAGAGGGATTCCTTCAAGTAATATTCCTTCTACTTATACAGGGACTTCTAAAACGTTTCAGAAATCGATTTCTGGGATTGCTTCTAAAATGTATGAAAGTGATAGACGGGAGTCTGCTAAAATACAAGTATTAATGTTGGCTTTTTTAACATTTTTATTTGAAACTCTATTTTTTATTGGTAGCTATTTCTTATTTCGAAAATAACAGTCAATAAAGTGACAATTTATAAAGAAGGAATTGTTAATTTATTGAACTTTAATGGATATTGTATTTATAATAGAACTATGAGGTGAAATGGTATGGAAGAACAAATATTAGATATTTTAAAACAAGATAACAGAGCATTTACAGTATACGAATTAAATGATGCATTAGGATTAAAAACAGTAGATGAATTAAAAGAACTGTTAAAAACCTTGAACAGATTGGAAGATAACCTCAAAATTTATCGTACAAAAAAAGATAGTTATTTGTTATTTAATAATAGCCATCTAAAATTAGGAACTTTACTTGCTAATAAAAAAGGATTTGGTTTTGTTGATATTGAGGGGGATGAGGATGTTTTTATAGCTCCTACTAATATGAACAATGCCATTCATGGTGATAAAGTAGTTGTAGAAATTACAAGCAAAAAAGGAATGGATTTAGAGGGTCGCATTGTTCGAATCGTGAATCGTGAAATTAAAGAAATGGTAGGGGAATATTATGTCAAAGATAGCAAAGGTTATATTGACTTAGATGATGAAAAAGTAAAGTTAGATATTGAAATTGATAAAGATAAGTCAATGGGTGCGATGCCAGGGCATAAAGTTTTAGTAAAAGTTCTTGAAAAATTAAAAGACAATCATTATAAAGGTGAAGTAATTAAAATTTTAGGGCATAAAAATGACCCAGGCGTAGATATCTTATCGATTGTAGCGAAACTTGGAATTCATGATACATTTCCTGAGGATGTAATGGAACAAGTGGAGGCTTTACCAGATGCAGTAAGGGAAGAGGAACTTGTTGGTAGAAGAGATTTAAGAGAGGAATCTATTTTTACAATAGATGGCGATGATACAAAAGATATTGATGATGCAATTTCAATTAAAAAATTAGAAAATGGAAATTATGAATTAGGAGTTCATATTGCAGATGTTAGTTATTATGTAAAAGCAGGAACGCCTTTAGATGAAGAGGCTTATGAAAGGGGAACCAGTGTTTATTTAGCAGATCGTGTTATTCCTATGCTTCCTCATAAACTTTCAAATGGAATTTGTTCTTTAAACCCTAATGTAGATCGCTTATCGATGTCTTGTGTTATGCAAATAGATCATAAAGGTAAAGTTTTAGATTATGAAATTTTTGAAAGCGTAATTTGTTCTAGAAAACAAATGACTTATAAATGTGTAAATAAAATTCTAGAAGAAAATGAAATTCCAAAAGGCTATGAGGATTTTGTAGAAGAGTTAAAATTAATGGAAGAACTTGCTCATATTCTAAGAAAAGAAAAGGAATCTAGAGGATATATTGATTTTGAAATAGATGAATCTAAAATTATTGTGGATGGTTCAGGAAAAGCAATTGATGTAGTGCTTCGCAATCGTGGAACTGGAGAAAAATTAATTGAAGATTTCATGATTGTAGCGAATGAGACTGTAGCAACCCATATTTATTTTATGGAGCTTCCATTTTTATATCGTATACATGGAGAACCAAGTGAAGAAAAAATTCAAAAATTTTTAGACTTTATTGGTATTTTAGGTTATTCTATCCATGGCAAAGTAAAAGATATTCATCCTAAAACTATGCAAGATATTTTAGATCAATTGAAAGATAAAAAAGAATTTCATATTTTGTCTTCTATGTTACTTAGAAGTATGCAGAAAGCTGTTTATGATAAAAATAACATTGGGCATTTTGGTTTAGCTAGTAAATATTATACACATTTTACGTCTCCAATTAGACGTTATCCTGATACAACAGTTCATAGATTGTTACGACTTTATTTGTTTCAAAATAAAATGGATAGAGATACCATCAATTATTGGGATAATAGATTAACTTTTATAGGAGAACATACATCAGAAATGGAGAGAACTTCCATTGAATGCGAACGTGAAGTAGATGATATGAAGAAGGCTGAATACATGATGGATCATATTGGTGAAACATATACTGGAATAGTAAGTAGTGTTATGAGTTTTGGGATGTTTGTGGAACTTCCAAATTTAGTAGAAGGTCTAGTACGCGTAGATAGTATAAATGCGGATCATTATTTCTTTGATGAGGCAACGTTTTCCATTCATGGGGAAAAAGACAAGCGAGGGTATCGTTTGGGAGATACTGTGAATGTAACTGTCTTAGCGGCTAATAAGGAAGCAAAAACTGTAGATTTTATTATTAAAGAGGGGGAAGAAAAAGATGAAAAAGACAGCGTATGAAATATTAGGGGTAAGTGAAAAAGCAAAAGATGAGGAAATCAAAAGGCAATATCATATTTTAATGAGAAGTGTTCATAGTGATGTGACATCTTTAAAAGATTTAACAGAGGAAGAAAGACAACAATGCGAAAAATTAGTAAGAGAGTATAATGAAGCATATGCAAAATTAAGTAAGGGAAAGCGTGCGGATTATGATAGAAAATTAGCGCAACAAAGAGAGAGATCAAGAGTTATTAATAGCGAGTCTTCATATTCTAGGGCTTATGGTTCTGACCGGCCAAGGGATAAAGGAAAAACGGGAAGTGCAACTAAAAAATCAGATGCTCATGACATTATGAACAATATTTTAAAGCAACAACTTGATGAATGGATGAGTAGAATTTTTACAGGTGGATATTCTTTTTCAGGCAGTTTTACAACGGATCCGAATGAAAAATTAAAACAGGATTATTGGAATTTAAAATCAAAAATGGAGAAGTTAGAAAGAGATTTAAGGATCGCTATGCAGGAAGTAGAGATTGAGTTTGGGAAAAGTGAGTCCATAAATGAAATCCAATTGAATATGGAATTTGAAAAATTTTTTTATATATTAGGATTTCGTTGTGCAAAAAGAAAAGTTGCTTAAATATGC
>CANPBV010000007.1 GCA_947572405.1 uncultured Mycoplasmatota bacterium
ATAGAAAGAAAAAATCAATCTATAGGATTTCTCCTAAGATTGATTATACGAGGAACAAGGAAAAGATTTTAGGAGAAGAGGAAAGAACAAAAGAACAAATTCATACACAGTATCAAAAATTATTGCAAGAATATGAAAAAAATGAAGATGCTATTCTGGAAGACCTACAAAGTATCAAAGACCAAATCTTATTCATCCAAACAAATAACAAGTATGTAAAACTTTCTGAAGATGAAAAAAATCAAATTTTGAATTGTTTTCAAGATTACAATAAAAATAAATACTATGATGCAAAAACACTTTACGAAAATGTGGTGCAAAAATATATCGATGAGTGCAAAGTTGACTTATACAAATTGAATGACAAAATAACCAAAAGCAATGAAAAATTAACAGAACTTAATTGTATTTTAGAAGAATTGAAAAATAAAAAAGAGGATGAATTAATTTATGAAGAAGAAATAGAAGAAACACAAAGTTATTTTCTTCAATGTCATATTCCTTATATTCCATTTTATAAAGCAATAGAGTTCCATAAAGATGTTTCAGAAACAGTAAAAGATAAGTTAGAGTCTATTTTATCAGTATCTGGAATTTTGGGGGCTTTTATCATAGATTCTAAAGACTTATTCAAAACGAAGGGACATAAAGGAATGTTTTTAGTCCCTGGACTGAAAAAGAAAAATAATTTAACAAAGTATTTTGTTGCTTCTAACCAAGAACAAATAGATCAAACTATTGTTCAAGCTGTATTAGAGTCTATTAGCATCGATGCATCTGACAAGTTGTCCATTAATGAAAACGAGTATGTGAATGATGTTCTTCATGGATTCGGTTCTCTTACTGAAAAAGCAAAATATATTGGGATTTTAGCGCGACAAGAAAACATGAGAAAAAAAATAAAGGCAGGGGAGGACGCTATTAAAGCCGAAGAAGAAATCAATACCCAATTAGTAGGCTTGAAAACCAAAAAGCAAGAACAGCTCATTGGAACAGAATTAGAGAAAAATAAATTTCCAAATTCACAGGAACTTGACCAAAAAATACAAAATAGGCAAAAAATTTCTTATGACATGGATCATAAAACAGAGATTTTAACCGATATGGATAAAAAAATAAAAGAATTAAATGATGCCTTGGGAGTTATTTTTAGGGAAATGACAGAGCTAAGAAAAGATGTAACTTTATCTGTGAGCTTAGAAAATATTACAGATGCTTATAATTCCTCCAAGGAACTTTTAGAAAGTATTCATCATTTAGAAAGTATCAGTGGTAAATTAAAAAATAGTCAAGAACTAATCAATATCAAACAAGAAGCAATAGAGGAGATAACAAGTCGTCTAGATGACTTGTTATATGAAATACATGAAAAAGAATTGGAAATTTCTAAAAATAAAAAAGAAAAACATTCTTTAGAAGAATTGTTAAATACAGACGAGTATAAAGATGTTAAGAAACGTATTTTAGAATTAAATGAGCAACTTGAAAATATACCAAAAGAACAAAATAATCGGAGAACAGAACTTGGTGGAAAAGAAAATGATTATAAACGCACTCAAACTGATTTAGACGAGATGAAAATTGAACTTTCTCAAATGGAAAAAATTACAAATATCCATAAAAAATTTTTTGAGGAAGAGTACAATCTTGGTTATGTTATGAATGAAGAGGGAGAAATAGAAAAACTTGCGAAAATGGTAGTTCAAAATCTTATAGCTAGAAAAGATGCTGATATGGCTAAAATAACAGACAATTACTATGGTGCTTATAATGAGTATCATCTGAAATTAAGTGATTATAAATTAACGAGTATTACATTATTCGACTATGTGGAGGAGGAATTTAAAGAATTGTATGGAAATGCTCGAAGAAATGATTTTAGAGTCGTCTATGAAGGAAAAAACATTTCCTTATTCGCCCTTGAAAAAGCATTGGAAGATACCATATTAGAAAATGAACAAATTATTAGTGAAAAAGATAGAAAACTATTTGGAGAAATATTGTTGCAAACGGTAGGAAGAAAGATTAGAGAGCGAATTGAGCAGTCAAAGGCCTGGGTCAAGAGTATTAACCAGATTATGAATGATATGCAAGAGAATTCCGCTTTGTCATTTTCTTTAGAGTGGAAAGGAAAGGACCGGGAAGCTCTAGAGGAGGTTGATACCAAAGAACTGGTTCGCTTATTTCAGATTTCTAGTTCTGTTATTAATGAGTCTGATAAGGAAAAACTTAGAAATCATTTTATGTCAAAGCTAAAGAATAGAGTAGAGGCGCTTAGTGAAACACATGATAGTTATGCGAATATTATTTTTGAGATACTAGATTATCGTACTTGGTTCTCTTTTAAAATGTATTATACGAGAAATGGGGAAGCGAAAAAAGAATTGACAGATAAAGTATTTTCAATTTTTAGCGGAGGAGAAAAAGCCAAAACGATGTATTTGCCTTTGTTTACTGCAATTGTTGCAAAGCTAAAAAGTGCCCGTTCAAATGCTCTTAGATTAGTGGCTTTAGATGAAGCGTTTGCAGGTGTGGATGATGCAAATATTAGGGAAATGTTTGGTATTATGTCTTTGTTAAATCTTGATTGTATTTTAACAAGTCAAGCACTATGGGGTGATTACGATACGATAAAGGATTTATCAATTTGTGAGTTATTGCGTCCAAATAATTCCCCAGTTGTAGGGGTTAGAAGATATCATTGGAATGGAAATGTCAAAGAATATGTAACTAGAAAAGAGGAAGATTATGCAAGTTTGGGAATATTTTAAAAGTAATCTTGGATTTGAGCGATTATTTGAGCAGCTTAGAAAAAAGTATATTTCTCTTGGAAGATATTCTGGGACTGTTGTTTTGAAAAATGTTAGTAGAGAAGAGTCAGAGGATCTTTCTGACTTTTTTGGAACAACAATAAAAGAGGGGGAAGACTATAAAACTTCATTTTCGAAAATTGAAAAAAAATTAAGGGAAAGTAAATTTTCAGATTTTACTTGGGAAGAACTTTTTTTGGGATATTTTGGGAAAGATATTATGACGAAAAAGAATGGAAGAAATTTAGAAAAGCAAAAGGAAAAGGAGTTTTTTGATGATATTATTTTAGGTTTAAAAGAACCATATCAAACATTTTTTGCTGATATTTTACTAGAAAAGGGCAATCTGTATCAAATTTTGAGGAAGAGATATCGTTTGAATGCGAGGGAATTAAAACGTGATGTGGAAAGTATTTTTGAAATGATAGAAAATCTTGATGAGATTGTACCCGTTAGTCTTTCTGTTCTGGCCTCTAGTTCAAAAAGTGGAAATCCTCATTTTTTGGATTTTAAAGAACAAACTTCAGTGTTATTCCTAAAGTTATTTTCTAGGTTTTGCCAAGAGATGGAACCAGTTACTACAGAAGAAAAAATAGAATTTTTAGCTAGTCATGGTATTTATGTCGACAGCTTTTCTAATTATGTAATTACATATTTATTGAAGAGTGATATAGAATATGTGAATGCATTTGCGAATTTTAAGGAAGTATTAAATTTAAATCTTAGTAATTTATTTAATATTGGTAAATTAGATACAGATTTAAAAAAAGTATTTATATTTGAGAATCCCTCTATTTTATCTACTATTAAGGGGATGAATATACCAGTTATTATTACATCAGGAAATCCTAATCATGTTGTTTACAAGGTGTTAGAAAGGCTATCTAGTAGTGGAAATGAATTATATTACAATGGAGATTTCGATCCAGAAGGGCTAGGAATTGCAATGAATTTAAAAAAGAAGTTTCCAAATTTAAAGTTTTTTTGTTATGAGGAAGAGGATTATTTTAGTTCTCTTTCAAAAAGACAAATTAGTTCGTCTAGGTTAAAAAAGCTAGATGGTATTGTGGAACCCGATCTGGAAATTATTAAAAAACAGATTTTAAATTTTAAATGTAGTGGATATCAAGAAAAAAATATTAGTAGGATTATAGAAAAGATCCAAATATTAATCTAGAGTTTATGCAAGGTGTAGGGGAACATTCTATGAAAAGAATTTTTAATCTTAAAATTTGTAGTTATAATATTTGGCATGGAGATGGGGAACCAGTTACGATTATGCGTGAGCTAGCAATTTAAGATAAATTATAATGATGGTTTTTATATGTTAATTGAAAAATATGCTGATTATTGGTATTTAGATATATCTATAGGTAGTTAGTTTCACATAAGTGATTGGATAATTGAATTAGCTGTATGTTTGGGTGCAACCGTAGAATTTAATGAAGGGGCAAAATTTTTTCAATTAAGAAAAATAAAAATTCTATAGATTTAGTGCAAAAAAATCGGGAAGTTTTGTTAAATTATAAGAATTAATTTGTAGTTAATGAGGAAGTGTTAAAATAGGAAATGAAATAGTAGTATTTTGACACTCTTTTTAGGCCTTTATCATATACTGTCATAGAGGTGAAATTATGAATGATAGAGCAAACCTTAGAGGTATTGTAATAGATCCTGGTCACCCAAGTTTGGATAAACCCAATGTAGTAATGAGTTGTAGCAAATGATAATCTATATAATTTAATAATAATTACACTAAGATACTTTTTAACGAAAGTATTTTTATTATGCCAAAACTAATGATATATTAGTGAATCTGTGGTATAATAGATATATCAAAAAACAAGAGATAAGTGAGTGATTTTAATGAATAGTAATAAAAAGCAAACTGAAAAAGAAATACAAGAAAAAATCAAAAAAGTTGATGGTGCAATGGCTCAAGAGGGAATGCCATTAACTAAAGAAATTAAACAAAAATTATATAATTGTATAATTGGAAAGTCAACAACTGAAATAGAACGAAATAAGGTATTAGAAAAGTATAGGAGAATCTATGGATAATAAATACAAATATACTTATGAAAAAACTGCTGATTACTGTTATAAAGATACTGATGTTTTAATAAATAAACTGAATATTACAAATGATGAAGATTTATTTAATGCTGAAAGAGAACTTGTATCTTTAAGAACTTATGAATTAAATGAAAAACCATTAAAAGGAAATTTTGATTTTAAGTATTTAAAAGATATTCATAAATATTTGTTTCAAGATGTTTATAGATGGGCAGGAGATATAAGAAATTGTAATATTGCCAAACAAGATTTATTTTGCTTAACAGAACATATAGAATCATTTGGTACTGATGTATTTAATAAATTAAAAGAAGAAAAATACTTTGTTGATTATGATAATGAAACAACATTAGATAAATTAGTGGAATTATTTGCAGATATTAATGCTTTGCACCCTTTTCGTGAGGGCAATGGCAGAAGCCAAAGAGTATTTATAGAATCACTTGCCAAAATAAATGGTATAAACTTAGATCTTACAAATGTATCTAAAATGGATATGATTATTGCTAGTCATGAAAGTATTAATGGTGATTATAAAAAATTAAGAGATATGTTTAAAAATAATAGTCATGATTTAAGTGAAGAAGAAAGATTAGAGTATATAAATGTTTATTGCTCTCATGAATTAAAACAAAAATTAGCTAGTTAAGAAAGTATTTAATAATAGGAGGTTAGAAGATGGCAAGAACATTTAATATGTCTCAATTTAGGGGTCAACTGAGACAAGCGCAACATAAAGCATAAAGACAACCTAAACAAATTCAAATAGATACAGAAAGAAAAATGAAAAGTGAGCTAAATAAAGCAGTAAATCAATATAATAGGGATTTAAGAAGAAATCATCAAAAAATACAGTCGGAATTAAGAAGATTAAATAATTCTAGTAGAATGACAACCACTTATACTATTAGTGTTAAAGCTTTGAACAATTCATATAATACAATTATTGAAAATTATAATGAAGAGTATGCAACTAATAAAGAAAAAGAAATCTTTGATTATATTGAATCAGAAAATGCTAACAGTTTGAGTGTTGCTAATGCAATTGAATCACCAGAGTTAGCAGAAAATATTGATATTGAATTACAAGATAATGGAATAGGAGAAAAATTAAGAATACTTTCAAATGATTTAAATAATAGATGGGTAGGATTTATATTCATTAAATCCTAGCAATCCAGATGCTACAAGACATTTTTGTACTAGCACAAGAGAAATATTTACTGATATTTTTGATAAATATGCACTTGATAATGATGTTTTTGCTGTTTTTCCTGACTGTGATAGAACAGATAGAGGAAACGCTACTAGAAAGTCTAAAATAAAGTATTTTTTACATAAAAAGGGTGTAGATATTAAAAATGCTGATGAGTTTATTGATAATGACATAGATAATATTTTAAAATTGTATCACACATTAAGTGATGGAACACATGGCGAAGCTGGTAGGTATTCTATGAATCAACTAAAACTGATTAAAAAACGTGTAGAAGATGGTATTAGATTTCTGTGTGAAATAGTAATCTAAAGAATATAGTTTAATAGTAATTGCAATAAGATACTTTTTAACGAGTATCTTTTATTTTGTCTAAAAAAGAAAGTGAGGATTGATATATGAATTTAAATTATGCAATATTTAGAAGTGAGCCAATATATACAATAAATGATTTAGTACAAATTGGATCACATAACAAAAGAGAAAAGAAAGCCTATAATTCTAATCCAGATATTAAGGTAGAATTAAGCAAAGATAATATAGAATCAAAATAATATCTTTGGGGGATAGATATAAAATATCCTCCTAGGGATATTGCGCCCAAAAGTGGCTTAACCAATTACTAGAAACTATATTTTAAAGTTGGGATATATGGCTTTTATAAGGTATTTTATATCTGTACCAAGAATAATATTAAATGACCAAACTTGTTCCCAAACAGATAAGTTAGTTTATGGTATGATTAACTCATTATCAAATAATAAGGAGTATTGCTACGCTAGTAATAGTTACTTTGCTAATCAGTTAAGTGTTAAAGAAAAAACAATATCAAATTCTATTAATAATTTAAAAAGAAAGAAGTATATAGATGTTAAATTTATTAATAGTCAAAGAAGAATTTATTTAAACGAGACAATCGTAAGTAAAGAAAATTCTAAAGTATTAGAAAAAAATGAGGATAAAAACATAGTAAAAAATTACCAATATAAAAGAAAAGATATACAAGAAATAATACGAAGAATTTAACTAGTATAATTCCATATTGGATGGAACATCCAGAAGTTTGTAAATCAGAAGAAGCTAGCCCTAAAGAACAAGCATATATGGGAGAATTATTAAGTAAGTATAAGGAGGATTGATATATGATTAAATTAGGAGGATATTCTTTATAGAGAATAAAAAAGGGGGTATGGATAAAATGGAGGTAAATTATAATGTAATATATGTAAATAAAAATAATGTAATTATTGAAGAAAAAGATTTAGAAGATATTATAGCAAAAAAATTACTACGAGTTATATTAGCAAGTGAAGAAGATAGTGTGGCTTTAAATAATTCTTAATATGATATATAATATCTTTGTAGATTTATATTTGCTACAACCAATCAGAATTGAGGTGTTGTAGTAGATGGAAAAGGTAGGTGTATATTGTAGACTATCTGATGAAGATAGATTCAAAAAAAATAAGAATGATGATAGTGAGTCAATCGCTAATCAAAAAAGTATGCTTTTAAAATATGCTTTGGATCAAGATTGGGAAGTCGTAGATATTTATTCAGATGATGATTATTCTGGAGCAGGAGTTGAAAGACCGGACTTTAATAGGTTAATTAATGATTGTGAAAATGGAAGAATAAATATTGTACTATGTAAAACACAAAGTAGATTTTCAAGAGATATGGAAGTAATAGAAAGATATTTACATAATAAGTTTATTGAATGGGGAGTTAGATTTGTAAGTATAGTTGATAATGCTGATACTAATAATGAAGCAAATAAAAAATCTAGACAAATCAATGGACTTGTTAATGAATGGTATCTAGAAGATTTATCTAACAATGTTAAAAAGTCACTCAAAAATAAAAGAGAAGATGGTTTATTTATGGGGAGTTTTGCTCCTTATGGATATATGAAAGATCCTAATAATAAACATAAACTTATTATTGATGAAAATGTTGCACCTATTGTTAGAGAGATTTTTGAGAAATATAAAAATGGACTTGGTTATCATAAGATATGTGCTAGTCTAAATGAAAGAAAAATATTATGCCCATCTCTTTATAAAAAATCTATTGGAAGTAATTTTGTATGTTGTAATTTTGATTATGATACTACTGGAATATGGACTCCAGACACAATAGCAACAATGTTACGAAACGAAACCTATATGGGTAATTTAGTACAAGGTAAGAGAACAAACATTAGTTATAAAAATCATAAATCTAAAAGTGTTCCTAAATCAGAATGGAGTGTTACTGAAAATGCTCATGAACCTATTGTTGATAATGAAACGTGGTATTTAGTTCAGAGAAGATTAAAAAATCATCATAGACCAGTAAAAGATGGAAAAGTACACATTTTAAGTAGTAAAGTTTATTGTGCTGAATGTGGAAGAATATTTATGAGAAATCAATGCAATATTAAATGTGCTGGTGGAGTTATGGAAAAAAGAGCATATCTACAATGCAAAGGAAATAAAAAATATCATACTTGTGATAATAATAAGTCAATTAGATATGATATTATAGAACAATATGTACTTGATGCTATAAATGGTTTATTAAAAAAATGTAATCAAAAATTACTAAAAGAAGAATTTAATGAAACATTAGAAAGACAAAATAGACAGGATACATTAATTACTAATTTAAATAAAGAGAAAGCTAATCTTGAAAAGAAGTTAAATGAAAGCAAGTTGTACTTTAAAAATCTTTATATGGATAAGATGAAAGGTATTATATCAGAAGAAGACTTTTCAATGCTTCGAGAAGAATATACAAAAGATGTTGAATCTTATCAAACAAGACTTGAAGATATAGAAAAACAACTTGATGAAACTAAAACTAGAAAAGAAAACTCAAAAGATATAGAAAGCATACTAAAAAAATATAAGAAAATTGATAAACTAACTAGAATAATTGTAGATGAGTTTATAGAAAAAATATATGTTGGTGCATTAGATAAAGATACCAAGACAAGAGAAATTAAGATTGAATGGAATCTTGATTTATAAAATATAACCTATAAAGAAATAAAAGAAATATAGTTTTTGGGTATAACAGGTGCCAGCCATGGAGGAAGTGATCCTGGTGCTGTAGGAAATGGTTATCAAGAAAAGGATTTGAATCTAAAAATATCACAATATATGTATGATGAATTAAGAAAATTGGGAATTCCTGTAACATTAACAAGAGCAGCAGATGAGACTTTATCTCCAACTGAGAGGGTAACGAGAGTGAAAAATGCATACGGAAATACTCCTGATGTTTTGGTGATTTCTAATCATATTAATGCAGCAGGAAGTGAACAGACTGGTGCTGAGGGAGCAGAGGTCATTTATGCATTACGTAATAATGATACACTAGCCAGAAATATCTTGGAAAATATTGGTGATGCTGGACAAATTACTAGAAAATATTATCAAAGAAGATTACCGAGTAATCCATCTAAGGATTATTATTTTATGCTTAGAGATACTGCGAATACGACCCCTGTTATTGTAGAATATGGATTTATTGATAATGCTAATGATATTAATCGAGTGAATCAAAATTATAAAAAATATGTAGATGCAGTAATTGATGGAATTGTAGAGACCTATGGCTTAGGTAGTGGAAGTAATACATATACAGTAAAAAGTGGCGATAGCTTGTGGAAAATTGCAAATCAATTTGGAACAACTCCAGCCGCAATTAGAGCAGCTAACAATTTAACAAGTGATGTATTAAGAATTGGTCAAGTGTTGACTATTCCAAGTACTACTAGTGCTCCGCAAAACCCGCCAACTGGCAATACTTATACTGTTCAAAACGGGGATAGTTTATGGAAGATAGCAAATAAATTTGGAACAACAATTAACGCGTTAAAGTCTGCTAATAATTTAACGAACGATAATTTACAAGTAGGGCAAGTATTAACCATTCCAAATGGTGGAACTACCTCTACTTATACAGTAAAAAATGGAGACAGTTTATGGAAAATAGCGAACCAATACGGAATTACAGTGAATGAACTAAAAAGTGCTAATGGGTTGACAGGAGATAATTTACAAATAGGGCAAACACTAAAAATTCCGGTTGAAAATGGGGGGACTATTGATACCGATAATACATATACAGTAAAGAGTGGAGATAGTTTATGGTCTATCGCAAGAACTTATAATACAACCGTGGATACATTAAGAAGACTGAATAATTTAACAAGTGATATTTTAAGAATTGGTCAAGTTTTAAAAGTTCCAAGTAGTGAACGTGAGGCTTTGAGAACTTATACCGTAAAGAGTGGAGATAGCCTTTGGAAAATCGCTAATGAATTTGACACTACAGTATCTAAGCTAAAAGAGTTAAATGGTCTTACAAGTAATGATTTAACTACTGGAGAAGATCTTAGAATTTCTTAAATAAGGGCTTTGTGACACCTTATGATTGATCGGTGTTTAAAACCAGTAGTCTGGGAAATATGCAAATTACTAAATTTGAATCCGCACTTTAACATATAAACTATTTTTTTGATCTCGATCAGCCATTATGGTTTAACATAATTTGGGTGAAACGATTGGCTTTTTCTGTAAGTAATAGAAGAATAAATGAATCAAGGAGAGAAATCTCCTTTTTATAATGACCATTTAGGGTTTTACAGGTGGAATTTTATAAGTAGAAAATGGACATTATCTAGTGGCTAAAAACCATAAAAGTATTTATTTTTAAAATTTGGATAGAAAATAGGAAACCATAAATTAGTAAAATGCGAAACCAATTTTGATGATATGAATTATTGACATATAAAAAAACAAATGAATTTAGTAGAACAAGCATATGAATATTTTGATATCTCTAAGATGGGTTTTAATGATTATCAATTCCGTTTATGATCAATTATGAATCTATTTGATTCATTTTTCTGTTAATATTTTTTTGCGCTATAATAATTTTTGTCTTTTTACTAGCGACCGCAATTTTTCTACAAATCAGTGATAGTATGATAACGATGCTTCTAAAAAAAAAAATTTTTCTAGTATTTGGTTATTTTTATAATCATAGCCAAATTATTCTTTATAGAAGTATTTTACTATAGTTGTGATATATATGATCTACTACTTTTCTGTTTATAAAATTACTTTTAGGGCCATAACAATAATAGGGAGGTCATTATGAAAAAATATAGTTTATGGCTAGATGGCATTTCAGAAGAAAAAGAACCTATTTTAAAAGAAGACATAGATTGTGATGTACTAATTGTAGGCGGTGGTATGACTGGACTTAGTACTGCTTATCATTTAAGAAATAGTAATTTAAAAGTTGTAGTAGTTGAAAAAAATGAAATCGGAAGAGGAATTAGTGCAAGGACAACAGGAAAAATTACATATTTACAGGATACGATATATTCAGATTTAACAAACTTTTATTCAGAATCAATAGCCAAAAAATATTATTATTCACAAAGAGACGCCATTGAAATTATTTGTGATATTGTAGCCAAAGAAGGAATTGATTGTAATTTAAGGAGGGCTTCATCTTATATCTTTTCAAAGAAAAAAGAAAAATTGATGGGAGAAAAAAAATTGTTAAAACAGTTTGGAGAATTTATAAAAGAGGCGAACCAAGATGAGTATTATGCAATCGGGGTAGATGATACTTATGTTTTTCATCCTATAAAATATATACAGGCTTTAAAAAGCATTTGTAAAAAAGATGGAATTAAGTTTTACGAACATACAGATATTAATTTTGTTAGGATGGAAGATAATGGATATATTTGTGGAAATGAATTCATAAAAATTAAAACCAAAAGAGTTGTATTCGCGTGTCATTATCCCTATTTTTTATTTCCATTTTTAATGCCTCTGAAATGTACATTAGAAAAATCATACATTTCTGCAACGCCTGTAAAAAAAATAGAGTCTTATTCTGCTATCAGTGTAGAAAAGCCTGTTATTTCTTTAAGATATCATCAAGCAGAAAAAAATTATCTTATTTATTTGACGGGTTCTCATCCTTTATATACAGAATATGATGATCAAAAACATTTTGAGGACTTGAATAAAAAGTTAAAAAGATTAGAATTAGAACCTAAATATTTATGGAGTAATCATGATATTATGACCTTTGACAAACTTCCATTCATTGGGTTATTGAAAAAAGATCTTTATTTGGCAACTGGTTATAACACTTGGGGGATGACGAATAGCAATTTAGCAGGAAAAATCATTTCAGATATGATAATGGATATTTATAATCCATATGAATCCTTATTTTCTCCAACTCGTAAATTAAAAAAATTATCATTACCAGAAACCGTTTATGGCGGAATAAAACCAATGATAGAAAATAAGGTGTGGAAAAATAAAGATTGGTATCCAGATAATGTATATTTTGAAAGAAGAAATGGGAAGAATGTTGCAGTTTATGTGGATAAGTTAAAAAAAGAACATGTTGTTTATAATACTTGTCCACATTTCAAATGTAGTCTTTTATTTAACTCTGTGGAAAAAACCTGGGATTGTCCTTGTCATGGTTCGAGATTTGATTTAGATGGAAAAGTAATCATTGGGCCTAGTAATTATGATATTACATACCATGATTAGCTTTCTTTTTTTTAAAATCTATTTTATAATGGAAAAAAGGAAGTGCTTTATGGAAAAAGCAAAATTTGGAGTAGCTGGATTTCCTATTCATTTTTTTGATCAAAATAAAAAAAGGGAAAAAATATTTGAATGGTTAGAAAATTTAAACTTAGATGTAATTGAATTACAATGTACTTATGGAATTAGAATGAAGGAAGAACAAGCGTTACTTTATAAGAACCTAGCAGATAGACATCATATTATGATGACGATTCATGCGCCCTATTACATATGTTTTGGATCTATAAAAAAAGCAACAATAGAACGTTCTAAGTTAGAAATAAAAAAAGCCTATGAATTAGCAAAGTTGCTTGGAGTAACAAGAATTATTTTTCATCCTGGTGGTGGTTATCAAAATAGAAAAGATGGATTGGAACAACTAATTCATGCACTTAATGAAATTGCGCCAGATTTAGATCCTACCATTCATTTGTATCCAGAAATAGGTGGAAAGGTGGCTCAACTAGGCAGCTTAGATGAAATTATTGAGATCTGTAAACGAGTAGAGATTGCGTATCCTTGTATTGATCTAGCTCATCTTCATGCTAGAGAATTGGGGTCTATGAAAACAAAAGAGGATATTTTAAAGGTATTTGATAAAATAGAAAAGGAATTAGGAACAGAAAAACTACATAAAACTCATTTTCATGTTTATCCTGTTGATTATACAGATAAAGGGGAAAAAATTCATAAAGCCTTTGGAGATCATAAAGAAATAGAACAATTATCCTTATTTGAAGAAGATTTGGATTATTATCCAAAAGCAGAGGATTATATTGCTGCAATAAAAGAAAAGGGGTTAACCCCAATCACGATTTGTGAAGCGCATAATACACAAGATACAGGCGCTATTTTGATGAAATCATTATATGAAAAGGAATCTTAGGATTCCTTTTTTAAGTACTGAATAAATTCTTGTAAAAGTTTACTGTTCGTATTTTTTTTATGAATGGCTACATATACATGTCTAGATGGAATTTCAAAATCTGTTTTTAGTTCAAATAATTTCTTAGTTTTTATTTCCTTATCAATTCTATTGGTATTAATAAATCCAACACCTAAGCCTGCTTTCACAAATTCTAGCACTAGCCCATAACTGACTAATTCATAAGTTGCGTTTAATATAACTCTTTCATTCGCTGCAATACTATCTAAAAATGCTCTTGTAGAAGAAGAACTTTCTTGTAGTACAAGTGGTAGTTTATTTAGATCTTTCATGCCAAAAACTTTTTCTTGATCATTCCCGAAATCTTTAATGCTAGCAACGAAACGATCATGCATTTCTTCAATTGGGATAAATAAAATATCCTCTGTAGTTGGAACTAAACTGGTTAAAATAACCAAATCTAATTGATCATTCACTAACATTTCTAATAATTTTCTAGATATATCATGTTTGATGATAAATTGAATTTGTGTATGTCTATTGCGAAATTTTTGAAGAGGACCAAGTAAATTGTGTTGCAATACAGTTGTACCTCCTCCCAAGCGAATGATCATATTTTTTTCATCCAGAAATTCTTCGATTTTGCTTTTCCGCTTTGCAAACATTCAATGGAGTTTTTTAAGTAATCTAGTAATATTTCTCCTTCTTTGGTTAAATTCATACCATGCTTCGTTCTATAAAATAATGTGTATCCAATTTGTTCTTCCAATTTTTTTATAGATTGTGTAATAGCTGGTTGAGAAATAAATAATTCTTCAGCGGCTCTCGTCAAATTTTTGTGTTTCGCAACATAATAAAAAACTTTGTATAGTTCAAAATTGACATTTTCCATATGATAACTTCTCCTTATAATAAATATAACAAATATACATTATACTTATACCATATATTACGGTATAATGCAATTAGGGGATGATTTTATGGAAACTTATAAAGATATGTATATTCATAGTACACATTCAGATGGAAGCGAAGGTATTTCATCTTTGCTGGAACAATTAAGTCAAAAAAATATAGGAACTTTTGCAATTACAGATCATGATAGTATAGAAGGAATCAAAGACGCTTGCGTTTTTATGATATGATAAATGCAGAACAGGAATTTCAAACAGAAATACCATCTACACCATTTGAGCAATTAGAACAAAATGGGACTTTTTTGGTTAGACTGCATTTAATGAGATTTTTAGTAGAACAGGGGTATGAGGAATCACCGGAAATTATGGATCGAATAAAAAAAAGATATGTTCTTAAAGTATCTTATAAAACTGATTTGGAAGGGGCAACAGATAGCTTAAAGAAAGCAAAAACGCTATTATTAATTGTACACTAAAGAAATAGAAAAAGAAAGTCATATAGACTTTAAAACAATTGCAGAAGCATGAATCGATTTAGGAATTGAAGTTTTCCACAGCATACATGAATTCAAAGATGAAACTGGATATGAAAATGCTCTTGTTTTAGCGTTTCATCAGCAATCAAAGCTTTGACAATCAATCAGTCTCCATGTTATAATAAAATAACTTGAGGATCTTTTAGAGAGGTGTATATTATGAAAGTAAATTCTGTTAATTTGGTGATTAGTGCAGTAAGACGTAGTCAATATCCAACGGATGAAAAGCCAGAATTTTTGCTTGTTGGAAGATCAAATGTAGGGAAAAGTAGTTTTATCAATACGATTATTCACAGAAAAAATTATGCAAGAACATCAGCTACCCCTGGAAAAACACAAACAATTAACTTTTACTTGGTTAATGATGAATTTTATTTGGTAGATGCTCCAGGATATGGATATGCAGCCTTAAATAAAGCAAAACAAAAAAAATTTGGATTAATGATGGAAGACTATTTAAAAAATAGACCAAATTTAAAACAGGTATTTATGCTTGTAGATTTTAGACATAAGCCAACCAGTGATGATATCATGATGTATAACTTTTTAAAATATTATAAACTTCCAGTTACAATTGTAGCAACTAAAATTGATAAGGTTGGAATTACATTACATCAACGACAGAGAAGTGCGATTTTAGATGAATTAGAACTTGTTGTAGGAGATGATTTTGTACTATTTTCTAGTGTAACAAAAGAAGGATCTGAAGAAATCAGTGAAAAAATAAGCAGAACAATTTAATGTTTACCACGAAGCAATTCTTTTCATATAATACTTTAGGTGATAAGATGAAGGTATTAAAGAATGATGGCAAAAACGTGGTTATTTTTTTACCATCTTCCAATATTTTTTTAGATAGACTAAAAAGAGAAGAACTGGAAGAATATTTTAGGGCACTCTTTTTAAAGTTAGAAGAACGATATGGAATAGACCAGAGTGGATTTTATCAGATTTATGTTTATAAAGATTCTTATTATGGGGCAATTTTAGAAATCGAAGAGGAAGATATACCGTATTTAGACTATATGGATAATGAAGTAGAAATGAATATTCATATTCCAAAAAATACTAATTTTATGTATCGATTAGAGGATATTTTGGATTTAAGTGAAGAAATTTTAAGTGCTTCTAACCTTTATTATTATAGAAATAAATTTTATCTGGAGCTCAAAAAGGAAGTTTCTAAGAAAAATTATTTGCGATTATTAGAATATGGAGAACTAGTTTATGGGGAAAAAATAAAAAAAATACAAAAATCGGGGAAGTTATTTTCTTATGTATTTTGTGAATAAATAAATGTATGCTATAATGTAGCAGGTGAGGTGAGACCATGAAAAAACCAGTTGTGGCTTTGTTAGGAAGACCAAATGTAGGAAAATCAACAATTTTTAACCGATTAGTCGGGGAAAAAATATCTATTATAGAAGATACTCCTGGAATTACAAGAGATCGCATTTACGGAACTGTGAATCATAATAATACAAGTTTTCATTTAATCGATACGGGTGGTATTGATGTTAATGAAGAAGGATTTAACACAGATATCAAAAGTCAAGCAGAACTTGCAATAGATGAAGCAGATATTATTTTATTTGTAGTAGATGGAAAAGAAGGTCTTACTTCTAATGATTTGGTTGTTCGAGATATGCTAAGAAAATCGAAAAAACCAATTTATGTAGTGATTAACAAAACGGATAGTAAATTTTATAAAGATCATGAATTTGATTTTTATGAGCTTGGATTTGAAAATTATTTTCCGATTAGTGGAGAGCAAAATTTGGGCATTTACGATTTATTAGAAGAAATCACGAAAGGTTTTCATGATATAGAAGAGGAAACAAATGAAAAAGCAATTCATTTTTCTGTGATTGGAAGACCAAATGTGGGAAAAAGTAGTTTGGTAAATGCACTATTAAATGAAGAAAGAGTCATTGTTTCTAATGTTGCAGGGACTACAAGGGACGCCATTGATACTCCATTTACTTATCATGGTGAGGATTTTGTAGTGATTGATACAGCTGGAATGAGAAAAAAAGGAAAAGTGTATGAAAGCGTAGAAAGATATAGCCTACTTCGTTCTATGAAAGCGATAGATCGTTCTGATGTATGTTTGATCGTATTAGATGCAGGTACTGGTATTACGACTCATGACAAGCATATTGCAGGATATGCATTGGAAGCAGGGAAAGCGGTTATTTTAGTAGTGAATAAATGGGATATGGTAGAAGAAAAAGATATTGCCATGAAAAATTTCACAAAAGAACTGAAAAGCGAATTTCAATTTATGACATATGCACCTATCGTATTTTTATCAGCGCTAACTAGAAAAAGAATTCATACTTTAATGCCAGAAATTAAAAGAGTATATGAGAATAGTAAACGTGAAATAAAAACAAATTTACTCAATGATGTCATCAATGATGCTTATGCTTTGAATTTGCCACCATCTTATAAAGGAAAACGCTTAAAGATTTATTTTAGTCATCAAGCAAGTGTTTGCCCGCCAGCATTTAACATTCAAGTAAATAATAAGGGACTTGTTCATTTTTCTTACGAAAGATATTTGGAAAATAAGATTAGAGAATCTTTTGATTTTGAAGGAACCCCGATTATAATTCAATTTAAAAATAAAGGAGAACAGGAAATATAAACGCATGGAGCGTTTTTTTAAAAACTTATTTTTTAAAGCAATATGAAGAAAAAAGATGTTAAAAATTGAATAAGCAATGGTGAGATGCATTAGAAGCAGGAAAAAGGGTGCAACAAAAGTGATCCTTTTTTTGGTATCCATCAGTTAGATAAAAATGATATGTAAATTTTTTAAATTTAAAATTATGAAGGGGATAATAAGGCACCAAAAATTAGAATTATCATATTGTAATTTAGGAGGTATATTATGTTTAACTTTTCAGATAACTTTTTTAATAAAATCGAGAAAAAAACGAATGTTGGTAAAGATACCATTTTAGAACTTGCTAGCAAATTACAGCAGGGTGATATGAAAGACGAAGGTACTTTGAGGGAAATTATAAGAGAACTTGGAAAAATGACAGGAAAAGAAGTCAGTAAAGAAAAGGAAGATAAAATTATTTCTGCTGTAGTTAATGATAAGGTTCCAAAAGATTTGGATAAATTTGTATAGTTTCATACTTTTTTCCTTATTTTGTTCTAACTAGAAAAAATAGTTCATATAGTTTAAATGAATTAAGGAAAGTAGGGAATATATGGAAAAAATAGATATTATTAAAAGTATTACCGAACGGACAGGTGGAGATATCTATCTTGGAGTAGTGGGAGCAGTGCGAACTGGAAAATCAACATTTATCAAAAAAGTAATTGAAAATTTGGTTGTTCCAAACATTGAAGATGAATATGAAAGAAAACGTGCTTTAGATGAAATTCCACAAAGTGCTCAAGGAAAAACGATTATGACAACAGAGCCTAAATTTGTGCCAAGTAATGCGGCTTCTATAAAAATTGATGATTTTATGGCTAATATCAGATTAGTGGACTGTGTAGGATATGTGATTCCAGGGGCGAAAGGTTATGAAGATGAAAATGGTCCAAGATTGGTAAAAAGTCCTTGGTATGATGAGCCAATTCCATTTGTAGAAGCAGCTGAGATTGGAACGGAAAAAGTGATTCGGGACCATTCTAGTATTGGAGTAGTAGTAACAACGGATGGTTCTATAGGAGAAATTACTAGAAATAATTATATTGAGGCAGAAGAAAGGGTTGTTAGTGAATTAAAGGAAATAGGAAAACCGTTTATTGTTCTTTTAAATTCTACCCATCCAATGCTTCCAGAAACGGAAAGAATGGCTGAAAAATTACAGGAAAGTTATGGAGTTCCAGTAATGCCGATTAGTATTGAAAATATGACCGAACGTGATATCTATTCTATTTTAAGAGAGGCGTTATATGAATTTCCTGTATTAGAAGTAAAAGTAGATATGCCAGAATGGATTGCTTGTTTATCACCAAATAATTGGCTTAAAAAAATATATATAGAGAAAATTAGAGAAAGTGTTGTTGAAATTGATAAACTAAGAGATATTGATACTATTACTAGTCATTTTGGCGATTCTGAATATATTAGCAAAGCCTATTTATCAAATGTAGATACAGCAACAGGGGAAGTGACGATCACATTAGAAGCACCTGTAAATTTGTATGATCAGGTACTCAAAGATATCATCGGAATTGATATTACAAGTAAAGCACAACTATTAAATCTTTTTCAAGAATATAATGAGGCTAAATTAGAATATGATCAGATTAAAGTGGCGCTTAAAACGGTAAAAACAACTGGATATGGAGTAGCATGTCCAACTCTTACAGACATGAAGCTAGATACTCCTGAAATTATTAGACAGGGAAGTCGCTATGGAATCAAATTAAAAGCAGTGGCTCCTTCCATTCATATGATACGAATTGATGTAGAATCAACATTTGAGCCAATTATTGGATCCGAACTTCAGAGCAAAGAATTAATTGATTATTTAATGAAAGATTATGATACTAATCCAGATAATATTTGGAAAAGTGAAATATTCGGAAGAAGTTTAGATGTAATTGTAAAAGAGGGAATTCAGGCAAAACTATCATTAATGCCAGAAAATGTTCGATATAAATTACAACAAACTTTAACCAAACTAGTCAATAAAGGTTCTGGTAATTTATTTGCAATTGTATTATAAAAAGCTGATTTTTCAGCTTTTTTTTGATTGATTTCCCATAAACGATAGGTCTAAAGCATCAACCTCTTTCACGATGCCTTGCATTCCAAATTGTAATTGTTCCAATTGTGCTTCTGCCACAATAGCACGATTCCGATAATGGAGCTTTTTATCATGTTCATCTTTTAATTGTCCTTGTAATTCTTGATTTTGAAAATTCAATTTCTTAATTTTTTGTCTTAAATCTCTTTCGGTTATTGTTTCTTCCCCAATAGTACGGGAATGGGAAAAAGTATCTATTTGTCTTTTTAAATTGATATTTTCAGTAGATAATGTTGATACTTTGTTTTCTAAATTTCTTTGTTCAAATTCAAATGTGGAAACCTGTGAGGATAACATGTTATTTTGCTTTTTAAGTGTATCATTCTCGATCCTTAATCGTCTAATTAATTCTTCCAATCCCTTTCTGACCCCATAAAGTGAAGTATTATCCTTTGCTAATTGTTCATTGCTATCTAATAATCTCGTGCAATAACGTTGCATAGATTCTAAATGGTGTAATAAATTTTCATTGACATCAGGGTCCTTTGTATTAGTAGGAATCGATGTTTCTGGAGAGTCCGTTTTAGGATCAGGAGATTTTCCTTTGCTCTTTTTACTAGTTTTTCCCTTTTTGGCAGTATGTGAATCCTGTTCAGGGATTGTTGTTATTGGAGGGGATGGATTATTAGGCATAGTTAGATCAGGGTCTTTTAATCCCCCTTCGTTTTCGAGGCGATTTAAAAATTTTTCATATTTTCCAATTTCCGTTATTTTGTTAAAAATAAAGGGTGCAGGAACCTGATAGGCATCTGAAATCAGACGAACATTTTTATCAAATTTGTTTTTATAATTTTCTATAAATTGTGAATTATCTGGAATAAATATATTAATCCTTAACAAAGTTGCTATTTCTTTTTCTTTAGAATCAATTGGTGTCGATATATTATATTGAGAAAATAATTGTTCTAAAAGTTTTGTTTTTTCCTTTGGAGTTTGTGCTTTTTCAAGTATTTCTGAATTTTCTAAACGAATTTTTTTTGCTAGCATTAAAGTAGCATAATATTCATCATAGCGTAAAGTAGAAGAATTTGGTTTTGCTTTGGATGTTTCTGCTGTTTTTGTTGAATTTTTATTCGCCATGATACCATTCCTACTTTCCTATACTGATATGATTATAATATAAAAGGTTCCCTTTAGTCAATGATACATTTTAAAGAAAAAGAAATTAGATTAATAAAAGCGAAAATTTTATTGACAAATCGCATAAACTATCATATAATCTATATGTGCGATGAGAGGGAAAAGTAATAATAATACTAACAAAAGCGAGTCTGGTATGGTGGAAGCAGACAGTCAAAGGTTATTATGAAAAACACCCAGGAGCAATTTTTCCGAATATCAGTAGGTTAAATCGGCTGTAATCCGTTATCATTACTTTGAGAGATCATTTTCATGATAATTTGGGTGGCACCGCGGATTATATTCGTCCCATAATAGGGCGAAACAAAATATCAATGCTCAATTAGCTCAGTTGGTAGAGCATCCGGCTGTTAACCGGCAGGTCGTAGGTCCGAGTCCTACATTGAGCGCCATTAATGCCTGATTAGCTCAGTTGGTAGAGCATCCGGCTGTTAACCGGCAGGTCGTAGGTCCGAGTCCTACATCAGGCGCCAGTTTTGATAATTAATAAGTCCTAGTATATTAGGGCTTATTTTTTTATAGAAAGGGAGAGATAATGTGGATGTTAAAGAATTATATGAAAAAATAGAGGAATGCAAAGGTGAGGAAGTTACCCTTCAAGGATGGATTCGTAATCATAGAAGGCAAAAAGATTTTGGGTTCTTAGATTTTTCTGATGGAACTTGTTTTAAAACTGTACAAATTGTATATGATAGTTCTTTAAAGAGTTTTGAAGAAATAATCAAAATATCAGTTGGGAGTGCAGTTACAGTAACTGGTATTTTAAAAGATTCGGAGGGAAAACAAGATTTTGAATTAAAGTTAACTTCTATTAAAGTAGAAGGAGCATGCCCTGAGGATTATCCAATTCAACCAAAAAGACATACGAGAGAATTTTTAAGGGAAGTTGCTTATTTAAGACCAAGAACAAATTTATTTAGTGCAGTATTTCGAGTAAGAAGTGTTGCAGCTTATGCAATTCATAAGTATTTTCAGGATAATGGCTATGTTTATTTTCATGCTCCAATTATTACAGCAAGTGATTGTGAAGGTGCAGGAGAAATGTTTCAATTAACAACATTGGATTTGGAAAAGATAGCGAAATCAGGAAAAGTGGATTATAGTAAAGATTTCTTTGGAAAAGAGGCAGCACTAACAGTAAGTGGACAACTTCAAGCGGAGACTTTTGCGCTTACTTATAAAAAAACTTATACTTTTGGACCAACGTTTAGGGCTGAAAATTCAAATACCAAGACACATGCTTCAGAGTTCTGGATGATTGAACCAGAAATTGCCTTTTGCGATTTAGAAGGTGATATGGACATCATGGAAGGAATGTTAAAGTATGTTGTAAAATATGTACTTGATAATTGCCCAGATGAAATGAAATTTTTTGATCAATTTGTAGAAAATGGTTTAATAGAAAAATTAGAGAAATTAGTAAATAGTCATTTCACAAGAATTGATCATGAGGAAGTTATTAAAATATTAAAAGAAGCAGATGTGACATGGGAGTTTGCTCCTGAATACGGAGAAGATATTGCTAAGGAACATGAGAAGTATATTACAGAATATTTTGGTGGACCTGTATTTATCAAAAACTGGCCAAAAGATATTAAAGCTTTTTATATGAAATTAAATGAAGATGGAAAAACAGTAGCAGCTGTAGATTTGGAAGTCCCAGGCGCAGGAGAACTTATGGGTGGTTCTCAAAGAGAAGAGGATTATGAAAGATTAACACAAAGAATGAAAGAATTAAATGTTAGTGAAGATGGCCTTGAATGGTATTTGAATTTAAGACGATATGGTGGATGTGTTCATTCTGGATTTGGCATGGGATTTGAAAGACTATTAATTTATTTAACTGGTGTTGATAATATTAGGGATGTTATTCCATATCCAAGAACTCCAAAAAATTGTGATTTTTAATAGAAATAAAAATTCAGCTTTATAAAATTAAGCTGAGTTTTTTAGTAAAAATCAAAAGATTTAATAGAGCCAATCAAAGAAAAAATAGAAAATGAAGAAACAAAAAGATCGAAAAATAAATATACAGATGGAACATATTCAATCAAGTTAAGTGGAATAGATGAATATGGAAATAGAAGTGAAATGAATAGTGGGAAATACTATATAGATGTAACAGCGCCAGGAGAGCCAAAGGAAATGGAGTTTGTATATGAAGGATGGGGAAGATATACAAGAGGAACATGGGCAAGAGGAAGAGTATATGTTCTAAATAGGTCGGATCATGTAGGGCCAGAAGGAAGTATAGATAATTTGAGTGGAGTAGCCAAATATCAAATATCAACAGACAATGTGAATTGGTATGATTACGCATTTGATTGGAATAATGGAATGTATGCAATGACAACAGAAGGAACACATACAAGATATTTTAGAGCAGTAGATAATGCAGAAAATAATGAAATCAAATTGTATGCTGAGATAAAGTAAACAGCAGACATGTATTTACAATATTTAAATTTTAGAGATATAGGAATTTTTAAAAACTGTAGCAACATTAGAAGAAGAACTAGACACAGCTTTGATCATACGAAATATAATAGAAGACTTTTCTACGAAAAGATATATAACATCAATCTATGGCAATTTTGTGCTTTTGGATGAATATATTTACAAAAATAATATCCAATGTTATACTTAATTATAATAAGGGTGATAGCGAATGGGCTTAGATGAATTAGAAAAATATCAAATTGAGGTTTTAATTAAACACTTGAAGATATCATATCCAAATATGTTTAATGAGAACTTAATAGCTGAACTAAAGGAAAAAATGTTAAATAGTAATCAGGACTTTGTAACTCTTTCTAGAGAATTGAATACAGCTTTTCAAGATCAGGCAAAATTAGAAGGATTGTTATTTAAATATCAATTAAACGCTCAAGAAACAGTTGCGGAAAAAGCAGAGCCTGAAGTTCAGCAAGCATTAAATATGAGTGAAGTTACTGATTTTAGTAAAGATGGGAAAACATATATTAAAATTACTTATAGCGATGGAAACATTCAGATAATAGAAAATAGAAGTGGGAAAGACACTAGAAAAATTTTTGAAGATATTCAGCGTCTAAGGGCATTAAATAATTTAAATGGGTCAACGAATGTAGAAACTGCTTTTAAAGAACTATTGAAAGATTATAGAGAAGTATCAATGAATCATACAACGTTTGTGAATCAAGATAAATTAGGAAGGACTGAACAGATTAAGTTAAACTTTGTGCAGATGAATTTCCCAAATAACCAAGTGTTGGCGTCAACAACCGAAAATATTTTCGTGATTAAGGCAAATCCAGATATCACAGTAGAGGTAATAGAAAAAGACGGTTACTATTTTTTGAGGCAAATAGAAGAATCTAGCTATGGAGTAAAAGAAGAAAGACAGGAAAATGCATCCTCTGAGTTAGATATAGAAAGACCAAATGAAGTAAAACAGGAAAACTCAATTGAGGAACTTAAAAAGATTACAGAAGGAATGACGGAAGAAGAAATTGTAGAATATTTAAGAATACATGGAAAGAATCCTAGTCAAATAATGATGATTTTGTTGTCTCTAGAAGAAGCAAAATCAAATAAAAAAGTGGTGGAGCAGAATCCAACTTTGGAAAAACCAATGCAAATGGTATTAAAATATTCACGAAGTAGAGGAAAAATGGCAGCCTTTGTAGATACGCTTTATTTAGCTTTTTTAGTAGGAATGATTAGTGGGGCTAGTTTTTTCGTTATGCTTAGGTTTATTTTACAATTTTTGTAAAAAGATGAATGTAATTTATACAAAATCAAGGTGCAATAAAAATGCACTTTTTTGTTAAATTTATTAATCATATAAAATGAATATTTGTATCAAAATAGTTACAAAATGAGGATAAAAAAAAATAGTTTGATA
>CANPBV010000008.1 GCA_947572405.1 uncultured Mycoplasmatota bacterium
TCTTGCTCATTGATTTTTTCATAAAAACATGGCTATTTTCCTTTTATCTTAAGATTCCTATAACCATTTCTTCTTTTTTCCCTGTTTTTATCCTGCGATTTTTTATGGCATGCCACCTTGCAAAAACTACTTGAAATAAAAAAAATTGTGTGCTAAAATGTGAAAGCATTGGTCAAATTGGAAACGCACATTACAGAGTGTAATGAATAACGAACAACACATGCAAAAATACTTGTGTTTTTTTGCGCACATAAGAAGGAGGAGTATATGAAAAAATTAGATTTGGGAAACGAAAAAATAAGCAAATTATTAAAAGCTTTTTCCATTCCATGTATTATATCTTTGGTAGTGAATGCCTTATATAATATGGTAGACCAAATTTTTATTGGATGGGGAGTAGGATATTTAGGAAATGGAGCTACCAATGTGGTTTTTCCAATTACCGTTATTTGTCTTGCTTTCGCACTTATGTTTGGAGATGGAACATCTGCTTATTTAAGTTTAAAACTAGGAGAAAAGAAAAAAGAAGAAGCAGAAAAGGGAGTATGGAGTGGAATTTTTTCTTCCATCATCATTTCAATTCTTTTTTGCATTTTTGTACTGATTTTCTTGCCTACTTTAATCAATTTATTTGGTTCAACTGAAAAACTACAAAACTATGCACTTGATTATGGATATGTTATCGCATTTGGAATTCCATTTATGATGATTGGAACTACTTTCAACTCTATTATAAGAGCGGATGGCTCACCAAAATATGCCATGGCTTCTATGGTAATTGGAGCAATACTAAATATTATTTTAGACCCAATTGCCATCTTTGTTTTGGATATGGGAGTAAAAGGAGCCGCCTTGGCAACCATTATCAGTCAATTTGTGACATTTATCATGAATATAACTTATTTATTTAAATTTAAATCAATTGAAATGAATAAGAAGACCGTGACATTTTCGGTAGACAGTGCGAAAAGGGTATCTTTACTTGGAATTTCTTCTTTTATAACCCAAATGTCAATTGTCATTATTATTGCAGTTCAAAATAATTTATTAAGCAAATATGGTGCGACTAGTAAGTTTGGAAGTGAAATACCAATTACAGTTCTTGGAATTGTTATGAAAATCAATCAGATTTTATCTAGTATTGTGATAGGAATAGCAGCAGGAAGCCAGCCAATTGTAGGATTTAATTATGGTGCTAGAAATTATGATAGAGTAAAGCAGACTTTAAAAATTGTATTGACGCTTAGCCTTTCGATTTCTGTCATAGCATTTTTATTATTCCAAACAATACCAGAAAAATTAATTGGAATATTTGGTTCAGGAGATGCTTTATATAATGAATTTGCATGTTTGACATTCCGTATCTTTTTAATGCTAACCATATTTAATGGGATTCAAATTGCATCAGGAATTTTCTTTCAAGCAATTGGAAAATCAGGAAAAGCAGCCTTGCTTAGTCTATCAAGACAAATTTTGATTTTTATTCCAGCAGCTTTCATTTTGACAAAACTATTTGGAGTTATGGGAGTTTTATATGCAGGACCAGTATCTGATGGACTGGCATTCATAATCTCAGGAACCTTATTATTCTTTGAAGTAAAGAAATTAAATGGAAAAAAGGAAGAAACTAGAAAAGAACAAATCATAGAAATGGGAAAACAAGGTCCAATTATTACAATCAATCGAGAATATGGTTCAGGTGGAAGATATGTCGGTGAGCTTCTCGCTTCTAAATTAAAGGTTCATTTATATGACAAAAACTTAATTGAAATTGTATCTAGTGAAAGTGGTTTATCAGCAACTTACATAGAAAACCAAGAACAAAATAGAGCAGGAAATCTATTATCAGAATTAAATCGTTCATACTTTCAAAATATTAGTAATGATGATGCTCTTTTTTTAGCAGAATCAAATGCAATCAAAGAAATTTCTAAAAAAGGAAGTTGCGTCATTGTTGGAAGATGTGCAGACTATATCTTAAAAGAAGAAAAAAATGTTTTTAGAATTTTCTTATATAGTGATTTAGAAAACAAAATAAATCGAGTAACGAAATATTATGGAATTTCAAAAAATCCAGCAAAAGAAATAGAAAAAGTGAATAAAGCAAGAGAACGACATTATGAGCATTATACAGATATGAAATGGAAAGATGCCAGTCATTATGAATTATGCTTAAATGTAGATTTACTCGGAGTAGAAAAGACAGCTGACTTGATTGTTAAGGTACTAAAGGAAAAGAAAAAATAATTTTCTTTTTTTATACTAGTTTTTTCAAATTTTTTATATTATACTTAATAGAGGTGAATGATATGAAAACATATTTGCGTGTGGTATTAGTCATCCTAACTTTATATTTAGGCGTTTCTAATGTGAAAGCAGTTGATTTTAATATCCATTCAAAAAATGCTATTTTGTATAATTTAGATGAAAATATCATATTGTATGAAAAAAGTGCTTATGAAAAAATTTCTATTGCATCCATGACAAAAATAATGACAGCAATTGTAGCGATGGAACATATCCATGATTTGGATGAGAAAATAACGTTAACAAATGAAGACTTTTATGGTTTAGAAGAAGCCAATGCTTCAGTGGCAGGGTTTGAAGCTGGACAACGTGTAACATACCGTGACTTGCTGTATGGATTATTGCTTCCATCAGGAGCAGATGCTGCACAGGCACTTACAAGAATGGTAGCAGGAGGAAGAGTAAACTTTATCAACTTAATGAATGAAAAAGCAATGGATTTAGGACTAAAAAATACACATTTTGTAAACGAAACTGGTCTTGATGAAGAAGAACATTATTCTACGGTTGAGGAAGTAGCCATTATTTTTCAGTATGCTTTAAGAAATGAAGAATTAAAAAAGATTATGACCTCCTCTTCTTATAAGATGAGTGATAATTCATTTGTCGTTTATAATTCCATTGATAAAAATAAAAGAAGATATGGAATTGAAATGGATTATTTAGAAGGCGGAAAAACAGGAACCACTTATGATGCTGGTTTGTGTCTTGCTTCTATTGCTACTTGGAATAATGTTCATTATATGCTTGTAACAGCTAGGGCACCTTATAAAGAAGGACCAAAAAATTTATATGATGCCAAAACAATATATGAATATTTTATGAATCATTATGGAAATCAAAAAATCGTAGAAAAGAAAGAAAAACTACTCACTTTAAATACCTTATATACCAAAGAAGATAATGTTTCTTTTTATGCTGAGAAAACATTAGAAAAATATTTATCCAATGATTTTGAAAAGAAAGATTTAAAATATCAATATGATGGGATTAAAGTCATTACATCAAAAGAACAAGTAGGAACTAAATTGGGAACTCTCAGAATCAAATACCAAGATGAAACAGTTTATGAACAAGATATTATTTTAAGAAAAAAGCTTACCTTTGATATTGTAAAATATGTAAAAGCACATATGGAGCTTGCAATTGGAATCGTGATTATTTGTCTAATTGCAATGATATTTGTAATAAAGAAAATGAGGAGAAGAAAAAAGAATGGAAAAAAAATGGACAAGATTAGATGAGAAAAATGAATTTTTAGGAAGCAGTAACCAACTTGCTGCGGTGGTTGCCAGTTTGATATGCTTACTAACATAAAGAGAGCAACAAGTATTTTAGAAAAAAAGCTAAAATGGTTAGAAGGCTTTTTCTTGTTAAATCAAATTACATATTTTAAAGCGTTTTCAAATCGAATGATTGAATGGTTTTTAAAAGATTATATAAAGGAAGCGAATGCAATCAGTAATTATAGTATAGAAAGTAATTTCTTGATATATGGTAAACTGAAATTTACAAAACAACATTGTCCGAGGTCTAAGAAGTTTTAATAACTTCTTTTTCAACGGATGATATCTTATCTTTTTAGAATCTTAATCAAAAGAAAGAGTATTTTTAGTAAAATGTGTCATCCTATAAATGAGGTGACAAAGTGAAAAAGTGGTGTGTTTTAATTGGTATTTGTTTTTTTATTGCAATCAGTTTTATCAATAGGGGAGAAAATTCAAAATCAGTCTTTGAAGAAACCAATATGAACGAATTCAAATTGGAAAAAATTGATGTTTCCAATACTTCTATTACAACCAAAAATATCACCTCACTATTAAACTCTTTAACATTACATAAAGTAACTTATGAAATCCCAAAATTATATAGAAGTAAATTTTCAAATCAAAATCCAGAATATTCTTTTCTTGGAATTTCGAATCAAAAAGGGTTAGAAGAAATTGAAAAAAAATTATCCAATGACATGAAAGCAATGGGCAATACCAAAGAAATAGAAAAAATTGCGTTTTATGGGGTGAAGTTGCTTTCGATAGAAGTGTATGGGAGAGTGAGTAAAATAGAAGAATTGAAACAAAAATTAAAGGACTATTAAGTTCTTTTTTTTCATATACTATGATAGCCTCATTGAATTTTTAGATAAAAAAGTGTATAATAAACTCAGGTGATGTAAATGTCTTATATATGGTTAGGTGTCGTCATTTTACTAACGCTAGTAGAATGTATGACAATAGGATTGACAACAATTTGGTTTGTGATAAGTGGGATAGTTGCCTTACTAGTTTCACTTACTGTTGATAATTTTATGTTACAGTTTGGAATTTTTGTTATTTTAGGAATTTTTTTATTAATTACAACAAGACCATTATTATTAAAATTTGTAAAACCAAAAAACGAAAAGACGAATCTTGATAGAATTATTGGTATGGAAGGAGTTGTAACTGAAAAAATAGCGAAGAATACAGTTGGCGAAGTTAAAGTAGATGGAAAGAAATGGAGTGCTGTTAGTACAAAGAAAATAGAGAAAGACAGTATTGTTAAAATCATCTCTATTGATGGAGCGAAATTAAAAGTAGAGAAAGTGGAGGAGTAAATATGGAATTTTTAATTGTTATTTTAATACTTGCTATTGTTCTAATTGTGCCAAATGTGAAAATTGTGCCACAAGCAAAAACCTATGTCATTGAAAGAGTGGGTTCCTATTATACAACATGGAAAAATGGCTTACATTTTAAACTGCCTTTTTTAGATAGGGTAGCCAATCAAGTTATTTTAAAAGAAATTGTAAAAGATTTTGACCCACAACCTGTTATTACAAAAGATAATGTAACAATGCAAATTGATACCGTTGTATATTTTCAAATTACAGATGCCAAATTATATACTTATGGAGTAGAAAATCCAATCAGTGCGATTGAAAATTTAACAGCAACAACATTGCGTAATATTATTGGAGAACTAGAATTAGATCAAACTTTGACATCTAGAGACATTATCAATTCTAAAATGCGTTCGATTTTAGATGAAGCAACAGATCCTTGGGGAATTAAAGTAAACCGTGTTGAAGTGAAAAATATCATTCCACCAAGAGATATTCAAGAAGCAATGGAAAAACAAATGAGAGCAGAGCGTGAAAGAAGAGAGAAAATTCTTCAAGCAGAAGGAGAAAAAAAATCTAGTATCTTAATCGCAGAGGGAGAAAAAGAAAGTGCAATTTTAAGAGCTGAAGCAGATAAAGAATCAAAAATCAAAAAAGCAGAGGGAGAAGCAGAAGCGATTATCAAATTAAAAACAGCAGAAGCAGAAGGAATTCGTTTACTGAAAGAAGCTAAGGCAGATTCTTCCGTATTAACATTAAAGAGTTTCGAAGCATTACAAAACGTGGCAAATGGTCAAGCAACAAAAATTATTGTTCCATCAGAACTACAAAATGTAGCAACCATAGGAACAACTATCAGTGAAATGTTAAAAGAAAAAAACAAATAATGAAAAAATTATTTCATATAATTGGCTTACCATTCTTATTTGCTGTAAGCCAATTTTTCTTGACCGTTATTGCGACAATTATTTTTTTATTAACTAGTAATCAAACGAATTTAGAAACATGGATAGGAACCGAAGATTATGTGAATTCTTTGGCACGCTTTTTTTCTAACTATAGTGTGATCTTGGTAGTCATTTCCTTTTTTATATTTTTTCCAATTTTCTATAAAAAACATCACAAAGAAATCAAGGAAAAAAAGAAATTAACAATTTTTGATTGTTTATTTTTGATAATATTAGGGCTTTCTTTTAGTCTTCTTTATAATGCCATATTAGGAAATTTAAATTCTATTTTTTCGTTTCCAAACTCATTTGATGGAAGTATAAATCTGATTTCTACGATTATAAGCACTGTTTTATTAGGCCCTATTTTAGAGGAGTATCTTTTTCGAGGTATTGTCTACAATCGACTTCAAAAATATTATTCAGTGATGAAATCTTTATTATTAACAGGGATTATATTCGCGTTTTCTCATACCGATATTTTTGGAATCCTATACGCGTTTATTTTTAATTTTATACTTATTTTTGTCTATGAAAAATACAATTTAAAAGCTTCTATTATGGTTCATGTGAGCGCGAATATGGCAAGTATCATATTTACAATGTTTATTTATCAAGATTTCTTATTAACTGAATTAACACTTATGATTTCTAGTCTTTTATTGATAGGTTCTTATATGACACTAAAAGAAAAATGAAGTTTATAAAATGTTACAATTTTACAATTTTATAAACTTCAATTTATGAAATTGACATTTAAAAAAACAAATGTTATACTTTTTTTAGGAGGAATAATCATGATAGAAAGACCAGAATATTTAAATCAATTAATTCGTTTTAAGGATAAGGATTTAATTAAGATAATTACAGGAATAAGACGATGTGGAAAATCGACACTTTTTGATTTATATATAGAATATTTATTGAATAGTGGGATAGACAAAAAACAAATTATTCGGATTAATTTGGAAGAATATGAGTTTGTAGATATGGAAAATTATAAGCAATTATATGAATATATAAATGAAAAGCTAATTCGTGATAAAAAGAATTATGTATTTATTGATGAAGTACAAAAAATAAAAGAGTTTCAAAAAGCTTGTGATAGTTTATATATTAAAAAAAATGTTGATTTATATATTACTGGTTCTAATTCTAAATTATTATCTGGAGAATTAGCCACTCTTTTATCTGGACGATATATAGAAATTAAAATGCTTCCCTTATCATTTAAAGAATATATTTCTTATGTAGGAGATAGCGAGAGAGAAAAAAAATATATAGATTATATTACCAATAGTTCATTTCCGTATACATTAATGCTAGATAATGTAAAAGATATTAGAACATATTTAGATGGATTATATAATACTGTTATTGTAAATGATATAGCAGAAAGAAAAGAGATATCAGATATAGGAATGTTAAAAGATATTACCAAATTTATGTTTGATAATATTGGAAATTTATGTTCTAGTACGAGTATTGCAAACGCCATGACTTCCAGTGGCCGAAAAATTTCAGTCCCTACAGTGGAAAAATATCTAGAAGCTTTGGTAGAGGCATTTGTTTTGTATAAAGTTTCTAGATATGATATTAAAGGAAAAAACTATCTAAAAGCAGGCTCTAAATTCTATTTATCGGACCTAGGGCTACGATATTATTTGTTAGGTAGTAAAAATATCGATGAAGGACATATATTAGAAAATGTTGTTTATTTAGAACTGCTTAGAAGAGGATATGAAGTATATATAGGGAAAAATGATGATAGTGAAGTTGATTTTGTAGCAAGTAATGAAAAAGGAGAAGAATATTATCAGATTAGTTATACTGTAAGAAATGAAAAAACATTAGAAAGAGAGCTGAAGGCAATCAATAGCATTAATGACCATAATCCAAAATATTTGCTTACTGCTGATAATACACCTTATACATCTTATAATGGCATAAAACAAATTAATGTGTTTGAATGGCTATTGGATAAATAATTATATGTATACATAAAATATGATATCAACCTTTATTTGTTTATAAATTAGAACATTAATTCTTGTAAGCTTAAAAAAAATGTGCTAAAATGAGAGTGTTTATAAAAAACGGAGAAGAGAAGTAGTAATAAATGGAGATATTTTTAGAGAGTCTATGGTTGGTGAAAATAGATGATATCAATTTATGAATTCGTCTTGGAGTTTTATATGCAAAACATATAACGGTAACGCGTTACAGTTTCAAGGTAGAATGTTCTACAAATTAAGGTGGTACCACGTCAAATCACGTCCTTATTGGATGTGATTTTTTTATTAGGAGGGATAAAATGAAAGAAAGAGTAGAGAATTTAAAAAAAGAAATCAAAGAAAAAATAGAAAAAGTGATTTCTTTAAAAGAATTAAATGATTTAAAAGTAGAATATTTAGGAAAAAAAGGGCCAATTAACGAACTCAGTTCAATGATGAAAGAATTGTCAGTAGATGAAAAAAAAGAATTTGGTCGAGTATTAAATGAACTAAAAGCAGAAGTTGGAACATTATTTGATACTGCGCGTGAAGCATTAGAAGAAAAAGAATTAAATGAAAAATTAGAACGTGAAAAAATTGATATTACACTTCCAAGTTCTAAAATACATGTAGGAAGTGTTCATCCAATTACCAAAGTAATCGAAGAAATAGAAGATTTATTTGTATCGATGGGTTATGATGTGGTAGAGGGACCTGAAATAGAAGAAGATTTATATAATTTTGAAAAATTGAATTTACCAAAAGGACACCCAGCAAGAGATGCCCAAGATAGTTTTTATATTACAGAAGAAATGTTACTTCGGACTCAGACTTCTCCAGTTCAAGCTAGAACCATGGATGCGAATTTAGAGAAAACTCCAATTAGAGTAATCTGTCCTGGAAAAGTATATAGAAGAGATGATGATGATGCAACTCATTCTCATCAATTTACACAAATAGAAGGACTTGTTGTAGGAGAAAATATCAGTCTTTCTCATTTAAAAGGAACATTAGAGGAAGTAGCAAAAAAATTATTTGGTGAAGATAGAGAAGTTCGTTTTCGTCCAAGTTTTTTCCCTTTTACAGAACCAAGTTTAGAAGTAGATGTTAGTTGTTTTAAATGTGGTGGAAGTGGTTGTTCTATCTGTAAGGGAACTGGTTGGATTGAAATATTAGGCTCTGGCATGGTGCATCCAAATGTATTAAGAGGTTGTGGATATGACCCAGAAAAGTATACTGGATTTGCATTTGGTATGGGTCCAGAAAGAATTGCCATGTTAAAATATGGAATTCATGATATTCGTAATTTTTATATTAATGATTTAAGATTTTTAGAAGACTTTAATCGTGTGGAAGGAAGTGAAGAATAATGCGCTTAAGTAAATCCTTTTTAAGTGATTATATTGATTTATCTGGTATTCCTTATTCTGAATTAGCAGAAAAAATGGTATTTGCAGGAAATGAATATGAAAGTATTGGAAAGTTATGTAATGCGACAGGACTGGTTATTGGATATGTAGAAACATGTGAAAACCATCCAGAATCAGACCATTTGCACATTTGTAATGTGAATATAGGGAGTGAAACTGTTCAGATTTTATGTGGAGCTCCAAATGTAAAAGCGGGAGAAAAAGTAATTGTAGCAACAGTGGGTGCTGAGCTTCCTGGTGGAGTTATCAAAAAGGCAAAATTAGCAGGAATGGAATCGAATGGAATGATTTGCTCTTTGGCAGAATTAGGCTTGGAATCAAAATATTTAAAAGAAGAAGACCACGCAGGAATTCATATTTTAGGGGAAGATGCAAAAGTAGGAGAAGATGCACTACATTATTTGGGATTAGATGACGAAATAATTGATTTTGAATTAACCGCAGATAGAGCAGACTTATTAAGCGTGATAGGAATGGCTTATGAAGTTGGTGCTATTTATAATAGAAAAGTAGTATTACCAGAAATTAAGCTTCATGAGACGAAAGAAAACATCAATGATCAAATGAAATTACATGTACAAACAGAGAATTGCCCAATTTATTTGGGAAAATTAGTAAAAAATGTTACCATTAAAGAGAGTCCAAAATTTATCAAAAATCGTTTGATGGCAAGTGGTATTAGACCCATTAATAATGTTGTTGATATCAGCAATTATGTTATGCTTGAATATGGACAACCGCTTCATTTTTTCGATAAGAACCGTTTCGGAGATGAAGTAATTGTAAGAATGGCAACCAATGAAGAAACATTAATCACATTGGATAATAAAGAAAGAGCTTTAAAAGATACAGATATTGTAATCGCAAATCCAACAGGACCAGTAGCATTAGCAGGAGTAATGGGAGGCTTAGAAACAGAAATAGAATTAGATACGAAAGATATTTTTATAGAAGCAGCTATTTTTGAACCGACTCATATTCGTTATACTTCAAAAGCAATTATCAGAAGTGAAGCAAGCACTCGTTATGAAAAAGGAGTAGACCCTTTTAGAACTGTTTTGGCGCTAAATAGAGCATGTGAGCTTTTAGAACTTTATGCAGAAGGAGAAGTATGTTCTGGGGTATTGACACATGATACAACAAATAAGGAAGATAAAAAAATAGAAGTTTCTTTAGAAAGCATTGAGAGCGTTTTAGGAATGCCAATAACCAAAGAAGATGTATGTGAGATTTTACCACGCTTGGGATTTGAGTATAAAATTAAATATAACATATTTGAAGTCTTTGTACCAACTAGAAGATTAGACGTTAATATTAAAGAAGATTTGATTGCAGAAATTGGCAAAATTTATGGATATAACAAAGTTGTTGGGACACTACCAATGGATAGAATTAGAAAAGGAACTTATTCTAAAAAAGCAAAATTAGAAAGAACAATTCGTAGACATTTAAACGCACTAGGTCTAAATCAAGTAATTACTTATTCTTTGCTAAGTGAAGAAGAAGCTGAGTTATTTGTTTCAAAGAAGAAAGATTCTGTAATTTTAAATTCTCCAATGAGTGAGGATAGAAAAATTATGAGAAAATCATTCATATCATCTTTATTACATGTTTATGATTATAATGTAGCTCGTAACAGAAAAGATGTTTCCATTTTTGAAACTGGAGCTATCTATTATAAGGAAAATGAAACCTATAAAGAAGATTTTACACTGTCAGGACTTATGAGTGGTGTTTATGAAGAAAATACTTGGCAAGGAAATAAAATCAATATTGATTTTTACTTAATAAAAGGAATCGTAGAGAATTTACTTTGCTTTTTAGGCCTTACCAATCGCTATCAATTTGATACTGAAAATTTAGGAAAAGAATTACATCCTGGAATGAGTGCAAGAATATTAATTGATAGAGAAGTAGTAGGATTTATTGGAAGAGTACATCCTAATATTTCAAAAAAAGATGTCTATGTATTTGAAATTAATTTAGAGAAAGTATTGGAATTAAAAGTAAAACCAATTAAGTTTAAAGAAATTCCAAAATTTCCAAGTGTCAAAAAAGATGTAGCTTTTATTGTAAAGAAAAATGTATCTTCAAAAGAAATAGAAGAAATCATTAAAAAAACAGGAAGTAGAATGCTAACAAATATTGATGTATTTGATGTTTATGAAGGAGAAAATGTAGGGGAAGATGAAAAATCGATTGCATATGCATTAACATTTAGTGACCCAAATAGAACACTCAATGAGCAAGAAGTAACTGTTATATTTGAGCGTATTATTGAAGCTGTTACAACAGGATTACATGCAGAGCTTAGAAATAAATAAATGAAAAAAGAATATGGCTTTCATATTCTTTTTGTATTCAATAATTTTCAGCAATACTCTTGTATAATAGATATATATGATATATAATATATATGGATACAATTCTGATAGTTAGATGTTTTTAAACCCTATTCTTTCATCACTAGATGATAGAGAAGAGGTGATTTCTATGATTAAAAAGATTATAGAAAGGACAAATTCCAATGGAATTAATAGTTATATTTATAACTATAGTATTTTATACTGTTCTAGTTCTTAAGAAAAAGGACTAATTAAAATGAAAACACCAATCAGCAATGAGAGGTGTTTTCGATACTCAATGAATAGAGATAACACCTAACACGCAATATCAGAGTGTATCTCTTTTTTATTTTATGAGGAAAACCTCATCTATATACATTCTACTATAGTAATTTTGTTTTGTCAAACTTCTATATATTCTTTATAGTAATTTTTCATAAATTCATGATAAGCTTTATTTTCTAAAGTTAGATTAAATCGTTTAAATTTAAACTCTGGATTTTTACTTAAAATTAATTCTTTTACCATATATTTTAAGAACTCTGGATTTCGAACTAGAATAGGACCAATTAAATAAGTTCCATAGAAATGATTTTTATGAACTCCTTCTATTTTACTATTTGGAAAACTTCCAATTCCTTTTATGACTTCAAACATTATATTTTCATTACTTTTAATAACACTTCCTTGATTCTGAAAGCCCAATATATAAGGTTTCATAAAATCCGCTTTTACAAGTGCTTCATCAACCATTCTAAAATTTTCCTCTTTTGTATAAAAATCAAAAGCATGTAATGTTTTGATTCTTTTTTCGTGCTTATCCATAATGCATTTTCCAAATAGTTCTAAAGAATTTCCAGTAATTAAAAAGAATTTACCAATTTCAATTGCTTTTTTTACATCATCCTTATATTTTATCAGGTGGCGAAGTGCTAATTTTTGATTGGCTTCTGTTCCAGCGCCCATATAGATAAAATCATAAGAATCGAAGTCTAATGTATCTCCAATTGTTGCAAACTTGATCGTAACATGAATGCCTTGACTTTCTAAACTATATTTTAAAGCTTTTACATTCCCACTTTCTCCATATAAGTTTAATAAATCATAATAAAGATGTGCAATTGTAATATTCATGATAAATCCTCCTTCATATAATGATTAAAAGGTTCCACATAATCAAAATTTAAAATTGCATAAATATTTCCAGATGTTTTCTTTTTAATTTCTGTAGTAGCTTCTTCTAAACTATCAAATACCATAATATCTTTTTCATAAATACCAGCATACTTTAATCTAGTTGCAATATCATAACGATGGATACCAACGCAGACGATTTTATCAATGTCATGTTTTTTTAATAGTTCAAAATCGATATCATATAACCAAGACAAATCATCAAAATTATATCTTCTACTAATTTCTTTCCAACCGATGACGATTGTTTTTTTCTCCTTAAAACGATCTAAAAATAGAAGAGAACTATTAAAAGTTGTACTGTTTTCATTTTTGTTATTTAAAACATAAACAGCTCTATTATGGTAAGAATATTCATCATATAATTTCTTATTTTGATTTAATTCACCAATCACACTGGAAACAATTTCAGTATCTAATCCAAGAATGGTGGTTGTAGAAAAAGCAGCTAGAATATTGTAAACGGCATATAAAATTCCAGAAGGAATATGGATAGGGTAAAGATTGTTGACTACCATTTCTTTTTTCTCAAAATCTAATTTGGTAACCTCGAAATTTATTGTAGGTCTTTTGAAATCACATTTTGAACAAGTATAGTTTCCTAAATTTTCAAATTGATAATATTCATATTCTAATTTTTTATTGCACTTTGGACAATAGTTGATATTTAAATTTTGAAATTTATTTTTAGAGTAAGACGATTTATTTTTAGAAATTCCATAATAAGTAATTGGTCCTTTATGGTGAAATGCAAATTTTTGTAAATAAGGATCATCACCATTTAAAATCAAATGCATATTATCTGTAATCGCTTTTTTTATTTCTTCAAACACCAAATCAAAATGTCCTTGTCTAGGTGGTTGATCCCTTGTTAAATTGGTAATTACTACATAACCTGGATTTAACTCTGGAAAAACATATTTGGTATAACGTTCATCAATTTCGAAAACGAGAACATCTTTTTTCAAAACCCCAAAAAGCGTTGTATTCTCTAAAAGTAATGTCATAATGCCAGCACTCAAATTAGAACCCTTTACATTGTGGGCAACACTGTAACCACAGTTTTTATAAATGTCTCTAATCATACTAGAAACGGAACCTTTTCCCGAACTTCCTGTAACAGCAATCACTGTTTTAGGAAGTTTTATTTTTTTCATAAACTTAGAATCTAGCTTTAAAATAATTTCGCCAGGTAAGGAACTTCCTCTGTGCACAATTTTTCCAAATAGAATGATGCATTTTCCAAGAAGGATTAATAGAAACTTTTTCATGTTACACCTCTTTAAAATCATCTTTATTTTATCATAAACGAATTCTAAAATACAACTTTTTTCTAGTTTTGTCGAATTAGTTTTAGAAAACATGGTGGTGTGCTATAGTGTAATTGGAGCTGATTATTATGTTTAAAACAGATATTGAATTTAGTAAAAACACATTATATATTACTGTAAAGGGAATGGCAAATAGGAAAAACATAATAGAATTAAAGCGTAAACTTTACTATATTTTAAACGAATATGGGGCAATGGATATCATGATCAATATTAAAGAAGTTGTTGCTTTAGATAAAGAGAGCTTTTATGACATGTTAGATGATTATGATATCAAATATGGTGGAAATTTAAGTGTGGTGGAATAAGAATCATAGTAAGATTCTTTTTTTCATATACTGAGATAGGGTGATGGGTGGTGAAGTTATTTAACGATTTTAGAAGTTTTATAGTAGAAGCAGAATTTTCAATTCATGTTTATCAAAATAAAGTAGGCATCGTAAATTATGAATCGATCGGACACTTCGATAGTAGACAAGTTCGGATTTATCATAAAAATGGGGAAGTCATTGTAAAGGGAAAAGAGTTGGTTGTATCAAAATTAATGCAAGAAGAAATCTTGATCTTGGGAAGTATTGAAGCAATAGAACTTAGGTGATCATATGAAAGAATTATTGAAAAGTAAAGTAAGTCTAAAAATTACTGGAAGAAATATAGAGCGCTTTATTCATAGACTTTATAGCCATCATATTGAGATATTAAAATTGGAATATATAAATTATAAAACAGTGATTATTACAATTTATGCTGAACATTATAATAGTGTGATGGAACTAAAAACAATTTACGAAATTGACCAAGTAGGAACCTCTGGTATGATAGAAATTAAGAAAAAAGTGAAATTCAACCGATTTTTTTTAATTGGACTAGCTTTCGCATTACTTTTTTTATATGGATTATCCAATATTATGTATGATATTGAAATTGTTCATACCAATAAAGAACTACGTACCCTTTTATATAGAGAATTAGAGGAACATGGAATCAAAAAAGGCAGTATCAAAAAAAGATTTCGTGAATTAGAGAATATTAAAGAACAAATTGTAAACGAAAACAGAGACAAAATAGAATGGTTAGAAATAGAAGCAGTAGGAACAAAATATGTAGTGCGGGTGGAAATGAGAAAATTAGAGTCACCAAAAGAAGAAATAGAAAATAGAAATGTAGTGGCCAGAAAAAGTGCCATTATAAGACGGGTAGAAGCGACCAAGGGCGAAATTGTTAGAAGTACGAATGATTATGTAAGCACAGGGGATATTATTATTAGTGGGAGTTTAAAACTAGGTGAGGAGCAAAAAGAAGTAGTTCCAGCGGAAGGAAAAGTATATGGGGAAGTTTGGTATAAAGTAACTGTTTCTTATCCCTTCGCGTATAGAGAAACTAAGGAAACGGGGAAAAAACAAACTGCTTATACAATTCAGTTTTTAAACAAGAAAATCCAGCTTTTTCCCTTTCATTACTACAAAACGAAAAAGGTAGAGGAAACCACACTTTTAAAACATAATTTTTTACCAATCGTTTTAGCAAAAGAAAAACAATTTGAAACAACTGAAATTGATGAGCTAAATACGGAAGATGAAGCAATTGCTAAGGCAGAGGCTTTAGCACGTAAGAAAATGGAAAGTCAACTTTCTGACAATGAAGAAATAATTAGCGGAAAAAATTTGAAAGTTGAAGTAAAAGATAGTAGAATAGTATTAGAAATATTTTTTACCGTATTAGAAGATATTACAAGTTATCAAAACATAACAGAGGAAATAGAAAGCAAATAGACGGGATGGTGGTAAATATGTTTCGTTCTACTTTTTTAAGTATCTTTAGTGGAACTTGGCCTATGATTTTAATTTGTTCTGTAATTATTGTATCCATGCGAATCGTTTGGATTATCAAGGAAAAAAAAGAAATCGTTTTTTATAAAGAACTATTAGGTCTTTGTTTCATCATTTATGTGATGTGCTTATTCTATGTTGTCACATTTCAGGATGTTAGTTGGTCCACATCTAACTTTGTTCCATTTAAAGAAATGTTTCGATATAAAATTGGATCCACATTATTCTTTAAAAATGTATTGGGGAACATGATTATGTTTATGCCATATGGTTTTTTTGTTTCTTATTTTTTAAAACTAAAAAATCCCATTTCCATTTTTTTGCTTGCCATTTTAACCTCTTTTACGATTGAATTTACGCAACTTCAAATTGGACGGGTATTTGATGTAGATGATATTTTATTAAATATTATTGGCGCTCTTTTAGGGTTTTTAGTCTATTACTTCATTCATAAAATGAGAGAACATGTTCCGCCGATATTGAAAAAACAAGTAATTTATAATATACTAATAGTAATATTAATTGTGGGAGCAATTTTGTATTTATGTAATTGGGGAGTCATATAAATGAATGAAATTGGAGTATTTAATAAAACTGAGGAAATAGTAGATTTAAAAGCTTTAAAAGAACTTATGGAATATGTATTAGAAAAAGAGCAAGTAGAAACTGTTATTTTTAATTTAATTTTGGTTGATAATCAAACCATTCATAAGATAAATTTAGAGTATCGTGGAATTGATCGTCCAACCGATGTTATTTCATTCGCGCTAGAAGATGATAAAGTTTGTCCTAATATAGAAGGAATGCCTAGAATATTGGGCGATATTTATATTTCGTTGGAAAAAGCAAAAGAACAGGCTGAGCTTTATGAGCATTCGTTCAAACGAGAACTTTCTTTTTTAGCCGTCCATGGATTATTACACCTTCTTGGATATGATCATATGAAAAAAGAAGATGAGAAGGTCATGTTTGAACGTCAGGAGTTGATTTTAGATGGATTTGGAATCAAGAGATAAAAAGAAAGCATTTGGATTCAAAAGGCTTTTTAACAGTTTCAAATATGCCATGGAAGGATTACGATATGCTTTCAAAAAAGAACAAAACATGATCATTCATGCCTTAGTGACTGTTTTGGTCATAGTGATGGGAATTCTATTACAAATTAGTTTAATGGAATGGCTGATTTGTTTTCTATTGATAGGGCTTGTAATAGGAACTGAATTAATAAATACTTCTATAGAAGCGGTTGTTGATTTAACATGTCCCGAAAAAAATGCACTTGCTAAAATTGCCAAAGATACAGCAGCAGCGACAGTTATGGTATTTGCGCTTACTGCCTTTGTAACAGGAGCAATAATCTTTTTGCCAAAAATATTAGAATTATTAAAATAGGTGATGTTATGAAAGAAAAATTAGAGCAATTATTAAAAAACTCTTATAGTCCTTATTCTAAATTTAAAGTTGCTGCTATATTAGTAGCCAAAGATGAGAAAGAGTTCTTAGGAGTGAATGTAGAAAATGCTTCTTATGGAGCTGCAATATGTGCAGAAAGAAGTGCTTTTGTAAGTGCGATTAGTCATGGGTATAAACCACATGATTTTGAAGCTTTGTATATCATGGTAGATAGTCCTAAAATTAGTACTTGTTGCTTTCTCTGCAGACAAGTAATTACAGAATTCATGGAAAAGAATAAGAAAGTAATTTGTATGAATAACAGTGGCGAAAAAAAAGAATTCTTAGTAGAAGAATTATGTCCTTACCCATTTGATGAAGAGGATCTAAAATTATGAAAAGTGGATTTGTAAGTTTAATTGGAAGACCAAATGTAGGAAAATCTACTTTACTAAATGAAATCGTGGGAACGAAAGTTGCTATTACATCTCCAAAACCTCAAACAACAAGAAATATCATACAAGGAATTTACAATGATAATGAAACACAAATTGTATTTGTAGATACTCCAGGGATACATAAGCCAACACATAAATTAGAAAGCATTTTAAATGAGCAAGCTTATTATAGTATCAATGATGTTGATGTAATATTATTTCTGATAGATGTCAGTGAAGAATTAGGACCAGGCGATAAATATATCATAGAGCGATTAAAAGAAGTACAGAAACCAGTATTATTAATATTAAATAAAATTGATAAAATACCAAAAGAGCAAATTTTAGAAAAAATCGTGGCTTATCAAAAACTATATGATTTTAAAGAATTTATTCCTGTATCAGCTCTAAAAAAAGATAACGTAAATGATATCATAGAGACATTAAAAAAATATTTGCCTGATCAAATACAATACTTTGATTCTGATACTGTTACCAATCAGTCATTACCATTTTTAATTTCTGAAATGGTAAGAGAAAAAGTATTTTTATTGACAGAAGAGGAAGTGCCACATTCTGTTACTTGTGTTACAGAAGCAATAGAAAAGCAAAACCAAGCATTTCATATTCATGTAGCCATTATTGTCGATCGGGATTCTTTAAAGAGAATTATTATTGGAAAAAATGGCTCTATGATTAAAGAAATTGGAGTCCAAGCTAGAATTGACATAGAAAAAATAATGAATAAGAAAATTTATTTGGAATTATTTGTAAAAACAATTCCAAAATGGAGAGATAAAGAAAAATATTTAATAGAATTTGGATATTATGATTCTTTAAAGTAATTTGTATAAAATAATTTATCTTGTCTCACTATAAAAATAAGGTGAGATTATGAAAAAAGAATTATTGTGGGAATTATTTAGAACAACAGGAAAAATAGAATATTATATGAAATGGAAAGAAGAGGAGAAAAAATAATATGGAAGTAGTAGTTGGAGGAAAATACAAACATTTTAAAGGAACATTACACAAAGTAATTGCGATTGCCAAACATTCAGAAACTTTAGAGGATATGGTAATCTATATTCATGAAGACACAGGCGAAATATGGGCAAGACCATATGATATGTTTTTATCAAAAGTAGATCATGAAAAATATCCAGAAGTAGAACAAGAATATCGTTTTGAATACATCGGTGAATAAGAATGATTGAAAAAGTAGAAGGCATCGTTTTGAATGTGAAAAGTTATGGAGAAACTAGTAAAATTGTGAATGTTTTAACGAAGGAACATGGCATTATTGGTCTAATGGCAAAAGGCGCTAAAAATATGAAAAGTGACTTAAGAAGTGTCACAGATAAGCTAACTTATGGCTTTTTTCATATTTATTATAAAGAAAATAAATTATCTAATTTAACAAGTGTCGATGTAATCAATCCATACCGAAATTTAAAAACTGATATTACAAAAATTAGTTATGCTAGTTTTTTACTAGAATTAACAGAACAAGTTTATAAACAAAATAGCAATAATCGCATTTATGACTTATTAATAGAGGGACTGACTAAAATAAATGAAGGTTATGATCCTGTGATTATTACCAATATATTAGAACTCAAATATCTCTATTTTCTAGGAGTAATGCCAGTCATTGATGCTTGTAGTATTTGTGGAAGCAAAACTTCTATTGTAACACTTTCTAGTTTAAAAGGCGGATATGTGTGTAGAAACTGTCATACCAATGAAAAAATAGTGAGTAGTAATACCATTAAATTAATTAGGATGTTCTATTATGTAAATGTGCCTAAGATTACAAAATTGGAAGTCAAGAATCAAAGCAAACGAGAAATCAATGACTTTTTAGATGATTACTATAGTGAATATACAGGTCTTTATTTAAAAAGCAAAGAATTTTTAAAAAATGTTAGCAAAGCTACAATTAGTTAGGAGTTTATATGAAGGAATTTTTATATTTAACGTGTCCATTTACAACCTTAGTTCTTTGCCAAATTATTAAATTTGTGACGGAATCATGGATGGCCAGAAAATTAAAATGGGGAAGGTTATTTAATGGAAGTGGCGGAATGCCAAGTAGTCATACATCATTTACCTTTTCTTTAACTACATTAATTGGATTAAACATTGGGTTTGAAACACCAATGTTTGCACTTGCTCTCGTATTTTCTGTTATTGTTGCTTATGATGCCATGGGACTTAGAAGAGAAAGTGGGAAACAAGCGACAGCGATCAATCAAATTTTTGACGAGGTTTTTAGCAAGGATTCGGATTCTGGAATGTTTCATTTAAAAGAACAAGTAGGACATAAGCCACTAGAAGTTTTTATGGGGGCATTACTTGGGATTAGTATGGCATTATTATTTTCTCATATTTGACATCGAAGGATGTTTTTTTCATCTTTCTAATTGCTTTTTATTTTATACAATGTTACACTATAATATAGGAAAGTAGATGATAAAATGGAAAAGAAAATGGTAAAAGACACAACAAAAGAAGATCATTATGTTGAGATTGCTGTTGGTTTCAAAATCATATATAACCAGAACCAGTATTTGGCATACACCGAGGTTCCTAAGAAAAAAAAGGATATTCGCTTAGAAATTTATATTGGAAAGCTTTCAATTTTAAAAGATCAATATTTATTATTTAAATGTGAAAATGAATCGGAGAAACGCCAGGTATTTTCCTATTTTAAACAGGTATTTTCGGGAGAAATCAATAGTGAAATTGAGATGGCTGATTTTAGTATGATCGAAAAGATAAGTATTGTAAGTTCTGATTTATTTGAAGAAAAAATGGATCAATATCCAAACTTTTTTATACTTCCAAAAAAGGAAGAAGAGATCAGTGCTAGTATTACTTTACCGAGTTTTTTTATGAAAAAAACTTCCAAAATAAAAGACGAGCCAGAGGAAATCCAATTTGTAGAAAATAGTGACGAGGTATTAGAATCAAATGTAGAAGCAACCAATTTGGTTCAAAATATGACATCTGAACAAAATTTAGAGCCAACATCAAGCCCTATTTCTACCCAGAAAGCAAATACCAATCAAAATGTAGAGCAAGAACAACTTGTAGGATTGGATACGTCATCAGAATTGCTAACAGAACAAGCGACAATAGAGAACAAGCCAGTAGAAAATATTGTAACAAGTTCATTACAAGAAACAGTACCAGTAAATGTAGATTCAACACCCGTAACATCAAATGCTCAAGCTGAATCTACAGTAGAACCAACTTCATTTGGCGTTCCAGATACCGAAAATGACCAAAATACGGATCAAGTACCAGTAATCCCAAATCCTGAACCAATTCTAGAAATGGCAACTTCAGTCAATGATAGTATGGATGTAGTAGGCGTTCCACCAATAGAACCAATTTTAAACCCATTGGCAGAAGAACCTGTTAAATTTGAACAAATTTATGATGGAAAAAAACAAAAGAAAAATGGGAAGATCAGTATTATTATACTTATGGTTATCACACTCGTTTTAATTGCTTCTATTGTTATAGTGTATGTATTTGTAGTAGAACCAAAAATGAATGAACAAAAGCCAAATAACCCGCCAGCGAAAGAACCAGAAACACCGAAAACATCAAAATTAGTATGTACCATAGAAACAGAAAAAGAAGATAATAATTTAGAGAGCAAGACTATTACATTTGTATATGATAATACTAGTAAAAATATTTTAAGTTCAACGGAACACACAACTGTTACTATGCAGGATGCAGATAAATATATGGAAAAAAAAGCGATGATTGAAGTATTTAATCAAGAACTAAAGAATATAGAAGGTCAAAAATATACATTCAAATATGATGATAAGAAATATATTTATCAAGTATTGATTGATAGAGATTATGAAAAGGTAGCAGAGGCGGAAAAGGATGATACATGGAAGTCAACCTTTGATGAAGCAAATGAATATTATTTAGAGGAAGGCTATACTTGTAATGGCGTAAAAAAAGAACCATCAAATGAAAAAGATTTGACAAGTACTACAGGAAATAATACAGTGGATTATAATAATTGGGTAGTGACTTATCAGAAAGCCGTTTTATCGGAGGATAAAGAAACCTTATCTATCACATTAGAGGTTACGAATAAGGTCAAAGAAACAAGAATATTAAATGGAGCGTTAAAGTTATTCGATAAAGACAATCAGAATATTAGAAATATGAAACTGACACAACAAATTGAGGCAAATGAAACAAATACTATTATAGTTGATTTAAAAAGTACAAATGAAAATAAAGATCCAGAATTAGGTAGTTTAGAAACTATAAATTTTGAAAATATTACTCAATATCTAATTGAACTTTATCGTTAAAAACTATTGACGAATAAAATATTTCTGAGTAAAATATAAATAATCAATGTGATGACGGGCTTGGAAACCAAGAGCAATATAAGATAAGCTGATTCTCTTAGAATAAGTAAGGTGGAACCGCGGGGTAACTCGTCCTTACATTCTAAGAGAATTTTTGTTTCCCATTGATAATAGAAAAGAGGAGATTATATGGAAAAGGTAACAATGGATAAGATTGTTAATTTATGTAAGCAATATGGTTTTATATTTAAAGGAAGTGAAATATATGGAGGGCTTGCTAATACTTGGGATTATGGCCCACTTGGAGTAGAACTTAAAAACAATGTTAAAAAGGCTTGGATGAAAAAATTTGTTCAAGAAAGTATTTATAATGTAGGAATGGATAGTGCGATTTTAATGAATCCCAAAACATGGGAAGCTAGTGGGCATTTGGCTACATTTTCAGACCCGTTAATTGATTGTAAAGAGTGTAAAACAAGACATCGTGCTGATAAATTAGTAGAAGAACATAGCAAAATTGAAGCAGGTGGCTGGAGTAACGAAAAACTGCTTGACTATATTAAAGAACACCATATTACTTGTCCGAATTGCGGAAAATTAAATTATACAGACATTAGACAATTTAATTTAATGTTTAAGACATTCCAAGGAGTAACAGAAGATGCTAAAAGTACTGTTTATTTAAGACCTGAAACAGCGCAAGGAATCTTTGTAAACTTTATGAATGTAGGGAGGAGTATGCGACTAAAAGTGCCATTTGGAATCGCACAAGTAGGAAAAAGTTTTAGAAATGAAATTACTCCAGGAAACTTTACTTTTAGAACGCGTGAATTTGAACAAATGGAGTTGGAATTTTTCTGTAAACCAGGAACCGAATTAGAATGGTTTGGGTATTGGAAAGATTACTGCTATAATTGGCTACTCAATTTAGGAATGAAAAAAGAAAATATCAGAACACGTGACCATGAACAAGAAGAATTAAGCCATTATAGTAATGCTACAACTGATTTTGAATTTTTATTTCCTTTTGGTTGGGGAGAATTATGGGGAGTTGCAAGTAGAACTGACTATGATTTAATGCAACATCAAAATGTTTCCAAACAAAGCATGGAATATTTAGACCCAGAAACAAATGAAAAATATATTCCATACGTCATTGAACCAAGTTTAGGAGCTGACCGTGTTGTGCTTGCTTTCTTATGTGATGCTTATCGTACTGAAACATTGGAGAACGAGGAAGTTAGAGAGGTATTATCCCTTCACCCCGCTTTGGCACCATATAAAGTTTCTATTCTTCCACTTATCAAAAAATATCATAGTGAAAAAGCGATGGAAATTTATAAACTGTTAGCACCTCATTTTATGGTAACTTATGATGAAGCTGGAAATATTGGAAAGAGATACCGTAGAAGTGATATTATGGGAACACCTTTTGCAATTACAATTGATGATAATACCTTAAACGAAAATACAGTTACAATAAGAGATAGAGATACAATGGAACAAATAACATTAAAAGTGGAAGAAGTAGTTCCTTATATAGAAGAAAAACTAAACTTTTAGGAGCATAAGCTTCTTTTTTATTAAAGTTTAAGGTTTTTTTAAACTTATCTTATATAATTCTAATGAACAGGAAGAAGTATTTTGTTTGACAATAACGTTATTATCTATTATAATGTAGATGATTCTTCCTAATAAGGAGGAAAAATATGCAACAGCACATTCAGTCATTAGAAAATCATATAAAAATGTATGGATTACGATATGATACCATTTTTAAAAATGCGTTTCAGAATAAACACTGTTTAAAACAATTTTTTAAGCAAATTTTCAAAGAGCACTTAGAAGATTTTTGGTATGTAGATAAGGAATTATTCAAGGAAAATAAAAATTTACGATACCGAGTAAGTGATTTGGTAATAGAAACAAGAAAAAGAATAATAATTATGGAATTGCAAAACAAGAATTTAGAAAATATAGAACCAAGAAGTAAAATGTATGTATCGGGATTTTATACAAGGTAAAACCCGGGGGAGTTTTATCAACATGTAAAGCCAGTGGAACTATATTTAATATTAAATTACCCTTATCAAAGTCCAGAAGTATTAAAAGAATATGAAGAAATAAATAAAAAACATAACGAACAATTTGGAAATTTATCAAAGATAAAAATATGGAATATTGAGGAAGCATTAAAAAAGAAAAAGGGGATAGATTATGATTATGCAAGAATATTTAATTTAGATTATTTTCTAGAAAGTTGTAATATTTTAATGGAACTAAAGAAGAAAAAAGAGTTTCAAGATTTTGTAAAGAATATTGAATATTATAATTTGAATTATGAAACATATAAGAAACTAAAGACAACTATATATAAGTCAAGCATTTTTTGATAAATTTTATGAAAAAGTTG
>CANPBV010000009.1 GCA_947572405.1 uncultured Mycoplasmatota bacterium
ATCCGAGTGATTATGCATATGCAAGTAATGGAGGAAGTATATGCGATAGTACTACCTTATTATATTGGAATGGAAGTACAGCAAAAGCAGAATGTGCCCAGAAGAGCTGGCTATACGATCCATCTGATCCCCAATGGACACTCACTCCTCATAGCGGTAGTTCATACGGTGTGTTCATAATGTATAGGCCTGGGGATGTCTCTTACGGCAGTGCGAACGACGCTTATAGTGTCCGCCCAGCTCTATATTTAAAAGCCAATGTAGTAATAACAGGAGGAAATGGAGCAGCAAGCAATCCATATACACTAGGAATGTAGAAAGAAAACATCTTTAAAACAACATAGAAAATAGATAAATTAAAAGATAAAGAAGTTTTACACTGAACGTAGTGATACATACAGTGAAGAATAGTATATACTATTTCATTAGTCTAACCGCATAGAAAGACATGTTCAATCCCAACTCTACTATGTGTTTAGAAATAGCCTTCATTTCATTTCTATTCTGATATTGAGGGCTATTTATATATTTAAATTAAAAATAAAAGGGCTAAAACGGCCCTTTTTATTTTTGTATTTTATGATAAATTTTTTTTAAGACTGGAAGACACAACTCTATTGGATAGTAAAGGTGGCTTTTAATAGGCAAATCGTATTCACCCGCAAATTCCATGACAATAGAATTAAATCTTGATTTATATATAGCTAAATGATCATTTAAATTGCCATCTATGCCTCCTAAATTACAGTAAGTACAATGGTGTTTATTTGAATATTTGCAAATATCATAAACTAAACCTACAGATACTTGGAGTTTATTAAATAATAAAATATTTCCTGCATATAAATACTCAGAAACACGAATTCCAGTTTTATTAGTTGGCATAATAACCAAAGCAGCAGAAAGTGTTAAAATGTCATTGCCATCTTTTATTAATTTTTCTACTTCACTAATTTCTTCCTTTTTCCCATTATTTTTATTTAGAAAATCTAAGTATTTTTTTAAATCTAATTTTCCAAAAAACAACACCGCTTGTTCTTGATAATGTTTCATTATATTTTTAAAATACTCTTTATTTCTAAGGTGAATGCCTTGACGTTTTTCTGTGGCACTTAAAACGGCTATGAAATCATCCAATTGGTTCATATTGGTTGAGTGTTCATAAAACACACCCCTATTTGTATGATAATTTTCAAGATAACTGCGAATTCTTTTTTTAAATGAATTTTTAATTTCATCATTTGTAATGGATTCTAAATTTTGATTTACTAGAGGAATCATCATATGATATCTTGGCTGAAGTGTTTTATCGATAGACTTAGGAAATCCCTTATGTTTGTAATTTAAAGCTAATAAATTTTGATGAAATTCTTGACTATTTTTAGAAAATACAATTGGAATTTCTACTGACTTATTTTTTTCAAACTCTACAATGCTTGTTTCATGAAAGCAAAAATTAGGATCTATTTTTATCATATAGCAATGTTCTTTTTTTGCCAGTTGTTTGATTCCCTTTGTAAACTCCTGTAATATTGTTTTATTAGAAAAATCAATAACATATCCTCTAGGAACATATCCCATACAAATTCCACTGGTTAATTTTTTGATGAGCAATAAAGCAACCGCAACTAAATTTTTATTTTGGTATAAACCTATATGGAATGATTTCCACTCTTTTTTCACATTGGCCCAATTTGAATCTTGCATAAAAGATACCATTTCGGATTGTTCTATAAAATTTTGATATTCTTCCTTTTCAATATTTTCTTTAAATATATATTGTTCCATTATCGATTACCCTTTCCCATTTTTTTTAGAGCAGATAAAAGTTTATGCAAATGATAATGCCAGGTAATGGGAAGCTCAAATCCACCGATTAATTCGATTACTCTTCCATTAAAACCCTTTTTAAAATCATAAACTCCATAATCTTTATGATTCTTGTCACGGAATTCCGTAATGCCATAAAAATTATACTGTTTATAATTATGATCAATTGCATAATGAATCATTTCCCATTGGATTTTGTATTGTGCATTAAAATTCATATATCTTTTATAATTTCCACTATATAAATAAACAACCTCATCACCATATAAAATAAACATGCCACCAGATAAGATTAATGTATTTCCATGCTCTTTTTGAATGGACTTTGCCTCTTTCAACTTTTTGCTGATCCCTTCTAAAGTTTTATGGATTTCTTCTTTTTTCTTATCATTGTACCTGGAATCACTTAAAACACTTAATTTTTGATTGTTCTCAAGCCTTTCTTTTTCCAAAGATTGTATATATTCTGGGATATTTATTTCTGCAATCAAATATTTAATTAAACCATTTGGTTTAAATACTTGATACATATCTTGATAGTAGGATAAAGGCTTATCTCCAAATCTCTTTCGCTCACTTGTTTCTTCCGTGATTGCCTTAAATAGGTGTAATTCATCATATTCTAATTCCCGTATTTGAATATTTGATTTTAATACTTTATTTAATATATTTCTAGTGCTTGGTCTAAAATCTTTTCGAAGTTCTTCAAAACTTTTTTTATCCGTATTCAGAGCAAACATCCATTTTGCTTGTTCCGAATTTATTGGGAAGAACCCAATTCTTTTTAAGTGGGAGACTACATCCGTATGATTAAATCCAGATGTTACAATTTTTCCCTCAATGTCTCTTTCTACCAATTCATAATATGGGTCCATTTTAAATACATAACCTTGGTGGTTTTTCACGAATTGTTTTAATTCTTGGAAAAAAAGTGTTAAAAGATTTTGATTTTCATAATCAATCAAAACCCCTCTAGGGGCATAAAAGGTTTTTTTCCCCATGAAGTTACCGATTGACATCATCATAGTCGCAGCTATAACTTTATCTTTGTCTTTTAAACCAACATAATAAATGGTCCATCCATTTTTTTCTCTTAGATGTGCGATCTCTGGCGTTTGTAAAAATGTCTTTAAAGGATGTCTATCTAGAAAGTCCCTAAATTCCTGCTCTGATAATTCATATAAATTCATTGTTTCACATTCTTTCTATATATTAGTATAAACGGAAATAAAGAGATAGTCAATTCAAGAAAATATAGTTTTTTTGACAAATTCCTGTTATAATAAAAGGGGGGAAAGATACTATGGAAACAAAGAAAAAGAAATTATGAATCAGAGTAGGTATTCATGATTTAAAAAGTCATTCATAATCAATCTATTTTGGTCTTATAGTTGATAAACATCATTTTTAATAGAAACTGCGCCATGAATAGTTTCGTATCCAAGAGGAGTGATATTTCTATTAAAATAGTGTTCCAACCAGATGAATGAAAAATTTATTCTGATATGACTGAAATGCGAATGGAAACTTGTCATGATTATGGAGTGAAATTATACGATTCAATAAAACAATATATGAAAACAAAAATAAAGTGATAGGAGAAGAATATGGAAAAGATTTATATACCAGGTATATTGGGAAACAGAGATGAATTACATGACATTGAAAAATTATTTAAGGAACAAAATATGTCGGTGGTTTCCTTAAGCAAAGGAGATTTATTTTTTTCAAAAATGAATCAAAATGATATCAGAAAATTTATAATGCAACGAATTGATTATATTAGTCGTACTCATGATGGAGTACACTTGATATGCCATTCTATGGGGTGTAATTTAGGAGTGATTGCAAGTGAGCATCCAAGTGTAGAAAGTTTAACTTTGGTATCTCCAGAGTTTAAATGTACTTCAAGATTAGAAAGAAAAAAGATTTTAAGAGAAACATCAGAAAAATATCAACATGAATCTTCTCAAAATCTATCCGCCAAACCATTAGGGGAACAATTATTGCAAGTTGGTTTATTTTTACGTTCTAGAAGATGGGCCTTAAAAAAATTAAGTAGTGTGCCTGTACCAATACAAGTATTTTATTCAGAAGGAGATCCTTTTGTTTCAAAGAGAGGCTTGGATCAAGTCTTTGGAAAGGGAACTAGAAAAATTATGGTGGGAACATCTAATCATAACCCATTTCTCAGTGAAAAGGGCCCTGAACTTGTAAAAAGATTAAAATGGTATTATGGAGAATAAGAAAAGAGGGATAAAATGACAATTGGGATAGCAACCGACCATAGCGGAGTAGAAGTAAAAAAAGAATTGATGAAATATATTGAGGAGCTAGGATACAAGGTAGTCAATTATGGAACCGATAGTGAACAAAGTGTCGATTATCCTGAATATGCATTTAAGATTGGAAAAGCAGTAGCAAGTGGTAACATTGATTATGGCATTTTATTATGTAGAACTGGAATTGGTATGAGTATTGCTTGTAATAAAGTTAGGGGTGTCAGATGCGCAAAAGTGAGCTCCCTAGAAGAAGCAAAGCTTTCTAGAGAACATAATAATGCCAATGTTTTAGCGCTTAGTTTTTCCATACCAATTGAGCAACAAAAAGAAATTATCAGAATTTTTTTACATACATCTTTCTTAGGTGAAAGGCACCTTCGAAGGGTAAGACAAATAGAAGAGTATGAGGAGCATTATGACAACTAAAACAATTTTATATATCATTACTGTTCCGCTTTCTATTTGGGCAATAGATAGTTTAAATATAACTAGGTTATTTAAGAAAAATCGATATTATCAAGCTAGATTATTATATTTCATGCTTAGTATGGGATTATCTTACTTAGTAGTTAATTTTTTATATGATTTTTTTACATATTCTAAATTGATGTAGAAAAAATTAATAAAAAGAAAAATAATATTTTGGAATTTAAAAAGTTTTATTTTTTGACAATAAAAACTTTTTTTTTAATAATCGCGGTGTTTTTCTTTAATGAAAAATTCCAAAATCATTTAGTAGATCTTATATTCCTAATATATCAGGTTATATTTTGATATCGGGGTAAATGACTTATAGTTTATTTTATCAAAAAATAGGAATGTCATATTTGAATGATCTATAAAAATGTAAGTATGAAGGTTTCTATTTCGACAGAAAAATTAAAAAAATTGTATATACTAAAAGGAGCTGATGGATAATAAAATAAGTACAAAGGAATGATACTATGAAATTTGGGAAAATAATTGTTATTACTCTTTTGTTACTGTTTTTGCCCTATTTGATTTTAAAATTATTTTTAAAAGAAGCAGAAAATAATTTATTTTTTGAATATGGAAAAAACACTTATGTCAAAGTAAAACGTGAAAAAAAGAATGTGATAGAAGAAGTTCCATTGGAGGAGTATGTGGTAGGGGTTCTATCTGGCGAGATGCCTCTTAGCTTTGAAGAAGAAGCACTAAAAGCTCAGGCGGTGGCTGCAAGAACTTATGTATTAAAAAAAATGGAAGCCAAAAAAGAATATGATGTCGTAGATACTGTTAGTAATCAGGTATATATCGATGAAGAGGAAAGAAAAGAAAAATGGAAAGATAAATATGAAGAAAGGAATAATAAAATAAAAAAAGTAGTCCATGCAACCAAAGGACAATACGTTTCATATCAAGATCAGGTAATAGAAGCATTCTTTTTTTCTACTTCAGTAGGTGTTACAGAAAATAGCGGGGAGGTATTTTCGAAGCAATTGCCATATTTAGTTAGCGTAGAATCAAAATGGGATGAAAAAGTATCACCAGTTTATCAAGTAGAATATAATTTTGGATTAAATGAATTTTATCAAAAATTAGGGTTATCTTATCAAGAGCAGTTAAATATTAAAATATTGAATACGACTTCTAGTGGTAGAGTGAAAAAACTTTCCGTAAATGGAACAGAACTGGATGCCAGTAATGTATTTTCAAAATTAAACTTGAAATCAACTTTTTTTACAATAGAACAAATTGGGCAAACTGTACATATTGTAACAAAAGGTTATGGGCATGGAGTTGGAATGAGTCAATATGGAGCAAATGGAATGGCAAAAGAAGGATATCAATATGATCAAATTTTAAAACATTATTATCAAGGAACTGTCATTAAAAATTTAAAAAATTAGTATAAAAAAAATCATTTTTGTTCACACTTAAAATAGAGGTGAAAAAATGACAAATAGAAGATTAAAGAAACCAGTATTGTATGGAATTTATGTTTCAATAGTATTTCTTGTATTAGGAGCAATTTTTTTAATAGAAGGGACATTATCAAAGGATTCTTTTAAAGATAACAATGATGAGAGGCCTACTTATGTTTCAGATACTATTTTTAGTGAGGATATTCCAGTAGTAGGGGAAGAAACAAAAATCATTAGGCCATATACAGATACAGAAATTAAAGTTGTAAAGAGTTATTATGATTATCAAGGATCTTCAGAAGCACAAGTTAATTCTATTCTTTTTCATGAAAACACATATTTACAAAATAGTGGAGTTAGCTATGGAGGAAAAGAGAACTTTGATGTAGTTGCCATATTAGATGGAACTGTGACTGATATAAAAGAGGATTCATTACTTGGAAATATTGTAGAAATAGAACATAGTAATGAAATGATAAGCATTTATAGTAGTTTGAGCGAAGTAAATGTTAAAAAAGGTGATGTTATTAAACAAGGAATTGTAATAGGAAAAAGTGGAACGAATAACATTGCAAAAGATTTAGGAAGTCACTTAGATTTAGAACTTATTATTAAAGGTCAAACTGTAAACCCTGAAAATTACTATGATAAATCTGTTAGTGAAATATAAGGGCTATTTGCTCTTTTTTCGGTATAAATGGGTTCTTACTTTATATACTTAAAGTAAGAGGTGTTAGATTGTGTATAAAGAAGAGCGCATAAAAAGAGAAGCTTCTTATATATTAGAGACGAAAGAGACAGTAAGGGAGATTGCTAAAAAATTTAAAGTCTCAAAAAGTACTGTACATAAAGATTTACACGAACGACTAAAATTGATCGATTTTGATTTATATCAGGAAGTAGATGCAATATTAAAGTATCATAAAGATATCCGTCACTTAAGAGGTGGAGAATCAACTAGACAAAGATATTTAAGGGAAATAAATAATGAATAGAAAAGAGGGTAAGAATGTTCGCGAAAGATATTGGGATTGATTTGGGAACAGCAAATGTTTTAATCTATATAAAAGGGCAAGGTATTGTTTTAAATGAACCAAGTGTTGTTGCAATTGATTCTGAAACCAAAAAACCACTTGCAGTTGGAAAAGAAGCAAGAGAAATGTTAGGAAGAACGCCAGGAAGAGTAAAGGCAATTCGACCAATGAAAGATGGAGTAATTGCAGATTTTGAAATTACAGAAATTATGTTGGATCATTTTATTAAGAAAATTAATGGAAGAAGCATATTATCAAGACCTAGAATATTGATTTGTTGTCCATCAAATATTACACAAGTAGAAAAGAATGCGATTAAAGAAGCAGCGGAAAGAACAGGAGCAAAAAAGGTTTTTCTAGAAGAAGAACCGAAAGTTGCTGCAGTAGGAGCAGGCATGGATATATCAAAGCCAAGTGGGAATATGGTAATTGATATAGGTGGGGGAACAACCGATATTGCTGTTTTATCTTTAGGTGGAATTGTTCATAGTTCTTCGATCAAAGTGGCAGGAAACGTTTTTGATAATGATATTATGAAATACATTAAGGATAAATATAAATTGCTCATAGGAGATTGTACCGCAGAAGAAATTAAAATTACAATAGGAACCGTTTTTACAGGACATAGAAAAGAAAAGATGGAAGTACGTGGGAGAGATTTGGTAACAGGACTACCACATACAGTTACCCTTTCCTCAGAGGAAATTGAGGAAGCATTAAAAGAAAGTGTTTATGTTATTGTACATACAGCAAAAAATGTATTGGAACAAACTCCACCTGAATTGGCAGCCGATATTATTGATAAAGGAATTGTAATTACTGGTGGAGGAGCCTTAATTGACGGATTTGATGAATTATTGGCATCCGAATTAAAAGTACCAGTTTTTATTGCAGAAAGTCCACTTACTTGTGTTGCAGAGGGAACCGGGATACTATTAGATAATATTCATTTGATAGACTCTTAAATTTATCATGATACCCAAATATAGGTACTATTTAAATTTCCATAAAAATACTTACTTTCATTTTAGAAAGGATTTCATGAGGCAATAGAGAAATAAGCTAAAAAAGAAAAATTTGCTAAATCTAAAGTAATTTGAGTAGTTTGAAAGATTAGGTGCAACAAGAGTTGTGCTTTTTTATTTATAAGGGAAGTACATTAAAAAACTAAAACAAAAAATATTCATTAATAATGAATATATAAAATTAGAGTATGCCAAAAAGAATAACAGATGTTATTTTTTTAAAAAATAAGAGGAAATGGCAGTTTCCCTTCCACACTTTTGACAGGTGAGAGTAGAAACCTTTTTGTTAATTTCCAAATGGTATTTCTTTCTAGACATTTCGTCATAAATAAAATCAGGAACATTTTCAGTAAAACCACAATGAAGACAAGTAGTTTTAATATCTTCACTTGTGTCATTATCAAAATCTAAAAAAGGATCAGGATAACGAATAGAATTTTTCTTCTTCATAAAAACCTTCATTTATGGGTAGTAACTACTACAGTATATTATTTCTTCATGACAATGTGGACAAAATAAGAGGATCAATATGAAAATTAACTAAAATTTTACATCTTCATTTATTGAGAGATTTCTTAAAATTGATTCTATTTTGATCGATAAAATGAGCAACATCAATCGAAATTTTAGTACGATTATGGTAAGCGCCATAGAAACGAATGTACTTAAAATTAGGTTAAGGAATATGCATAATCAAACGTTGAATCAATTTATAAACATGTAATTCTTCTATTACAATCAAATTATCAGTATATCGTTGATACCAAAAAGTAACAAACTCACCATCATAATCCAGAATACGAGATTCAGCTATAAAAGGATGTGATAAATATCTACAAATATAAGAAAGTAAGCCTTGAACAGATTTGAATTTGGATTTAGGCGCAAAAATGTAAAATCCATCCCGATATCTGCGATATAAATCATTTTTAATAGAACGAAATTGATCTTTTTCAAGTTCCTGTTCTTCTTTCATAAAATGTATTCTTCTATTTTATTTTTTTTTGAAATTTTCATACTTTTAGCTTGAAAGTACAGGATTAAATCATGAATAAAAATACAAATAGCGATTAAAGTAAGAATTTATCTAGCTTTAATCGTTTTCATTTGAAAAAAATTTACCTTTTAACTTAAAGATAAATAGCATATATTTCTTACAAGCCATTTTTCAAAATTCATCTGCATTCTTTTTTTTATTCTTCTTAAACTTGCATTATCATGAAATAATTTAATTTTATTAAGTATCCCTAAACAAAATTTATTTATTATTTGCAAGTTCATTAGTGCATTTTTATTCATTGTTGTATTTTTATCTTCCTTAAATGTAAAGTCTAAATGCCAATGTAATTTGTTTTGTCATAGGATGTCTATCTAAAGCATTAATTTCTGCAATATCTAAATAAGCTGATACCATTCTATTTAAAGTATTAAGCTCTTTTTCTGTTAAATAGTTTTTAGCAATTTCCGTTTCACTTTTTGTTGGATAATCACCTTTAAAATTAGTAAGTCCTAAATTTTCCTTTTCTGAATCCACTCTATTAAAAACTATCTCAGCGGCTGTGTTCCCATGCGTTGCATAGTGCATTTTATTTTGCACAGTTTTAAAAAAGTCTATTGATAATTTATCTTTAGGATTGTAATCAATTGAAGTTGCATAAATATCTAATACTTTTCTCCAAAAAATTTTTTCTGAAGATCTAATGTCACGAATTCTAGCAAGTAATTCTTCAAAGTATGGACTTTCTCCATTATTTTTTAATCTCTCATCATTTAAAGCAAAACCTTTAATCATATATTCTTTTAATACTTTAGTTGCCCATATTCTAAATTCGGTTGCTTTTTTAGAATTAATTCTATATCCACCAGCTATAATAGAATCTAAATTATAGTGCAAAACATTATAGTTTTTACCATCATTAGCAGTTGTCAAGAAATCTTTGACAACTGAATTTTTAATAAGTTCTTCTTCCTTAAATATATTATTTAAATGATAACTGATATTTTGCTTAGTTGTATCATAAAGATTAGCCATTACGTCTTGACTCATCCATATATCCTCATTTTGAATATTAACATCAACTTTAACATTGCCATCTTTTGATACATATATAATCATATTATTTTTCATTAAGTCACCCCCTAATCTTATTTAATAGTTCTATTTATCCATTTTAAAATTATTTTAGAAATCTCTTCTTCTTTATTATTATAGTTGTGTTCAACATAATAACTGATTACTATATTTTCTAATAAATAATAATTTTAATTATACAATGATTAATATATATTATCAGTCATAAAGTAGAACACAACCATTATTATAAAAATGATTTGTATTATCTATAATTTGATATTCAAAATTATTACAATTAATTGCCTTTTCTTTTAATAAATATTGCTTTAAATATGTTGGATATTCATTACTTCCAGTAAAAGATAGAATCGGTATATTAATAGCAGATAGTTGCTCAAAGATTTCTGGATTTCTTTCAATAGGAAAATTATCAATATTACTATTTTCTAAAGATTCGTTTATAAAAGTTGCAGAGCTTATATAATCAGTCCCACCAATTAATGTATTTAGTAACTTTCTAGGATTATTATTTTTTACATTGCTTTCTGCTTCACTTAATAAATTATCAAACTTGCTTTCTTCCTTTTTTGTAATACCAACCATATCAGGTGCAGAAGCTAAAATAAGACCTTGTACATCATCTTTACTTTTTGATAAGTAGTATAATGCTTTGTTGCATCCTAAACTGTGTTCCATTAAAATAATTTTTCTGTATCCCAATCTTTTTACTTTTTTTATCCAAATCTCAATATCTTTTAAACAATCTTCAAATATTTCAAAAGTAGCTCCATTTATTTCTAAACTACCATCTTTTTTACTCATACAGTTTATATAAGAGTAACCACGATTATGGCTATATAAAAAACTAATTCCATTATTAGAAAGATGCTTTCCTAAAACATATGCGAAATAGTTATCTACAACACTTTGTGCTTGTCCATGAATAAATAAAACACAACAATCTAGTTTACCTGAATCAAAGTATGTTCCTTGCAAACGTAAATTATCTTCAGTATATTCATAAAATAAATCTATCATAGCTAGTCACCTCTATATAAATTATACTAAAAAAGTTCTAGTTTTCCTAGAACCTAGCCGGGATTAAATCATGAATAAAAATACAAATAGCGATTAAAGTAAGAATTTATCTAGCTTTAATCGTTTTCATTTGAAAAAAATTTACCTTTTAACTTAAAGATAAATAGCATATATTTCTTACAAGCCATTTTTCAAAATTCATCTGCATTCTTTTTTTTATTCTTCTTAAACTTGCATTATCATGAAATAATTTAATTTTATTAAGTATCCCTAAACAAAATTTATTTATTATTTGCAAGTTCATTAGTGCATTTTTATTCATTGTTGTATTTTTATCTTCCTTAAATGTAAAGTCTAAATGCCAATGTAACTTATTTTCTATTGACCAATGTCCACGTGTGGCAATACTAAACTCCTTAATATTAACTTGTTTACTTGAGATATAATATTTATTTTCAACTGTAGTTACTAGTTTTTCTATTTTCTCTGCTTTCGCATTTGTTCTTTCATTTTTTACTAAAACTTTTTTCGTAATACTTTTTCTTACTAGCCCAAAACTTTGTACATTTTTCCAATCTGAAAGTTTATAATACCAATTAATATCTGATGTTTGAAAATATTCATATTTAATAAATGACGAATGGCTTTTTTCACTTTCCATATAGTAGGCTGACTACGTATTCCCAGCTATTATTTCTTCACATCTTTTAGAATCAAAATAAAGTGAAAGATCATTATAAAAATTTCCTTGATTTCCTTTTATTGGAATAATATAATCTCCCCCAGCGTTAATAAAAGCTTCTACATTTTTTGTTTGTGAATTTAAAACATCCCAAGTTGCGATAACCCCCCTTAAATTCATTCCATTAATTAAAGTTTCAATGGTAGTAATTTCATTTGTTTTGTCATTAATAGGTACCGTTTCAATACATATCCATATTTATTAGAATAACAATTTAAGCAGTTTAACGGACTTTTTCCTTCATTTAAAATAGTGGTACTTCTTTTACTACCATTGTTTACTCTCCCATCAAAATTTAATAGTTCTACTTCAGGATTTAAACGATTAGTAATAGATTTAAAGAAGCTAAATAAGATGTCATTTAATTCATCTTTATCAATTAGACTCATAATTCTTTCATATGATTCTTCAGTAGGAATACCACCAGTCATTTGAAGAAAAGATTTAAACCAATTATAATTGTCTATAACAAACATATGAATATCTTCCCAGTCATTGCAGAAAGCAAAAGAGGCCAAAATAACACACATAACAACATCCCATAATTTGAATACTATTTTTCCTTTTTGCCTTGAATCTTTTAATTGTTTTAGTGCTTCTTTTAATTCTTTTAAGATAGCAGTATCAATATCTTGTATTTTTGTAATACCTAATTTTTTCTTTATATATTTAATTTCATCTTTTGTTAAATCACTATATTTCTTTTTTGGTTTTGCCATTTTCATCACCTATATTATTCTTTCTAATATAAGTATACAACAAAACGGTTTTTAAGTCATTTATATCTCATTATTCATTGTATTTCCTAATCTTATCACGTTTTCTTTTTTTCTTTCGTACTTTTATCCTGGTGAAAGTATTGAATACGTAGACATTCTAATTTTTTTTTGGTAAAATATACTTGGTGGATAATATGAATCAAGAATTATTGACTAGAATTTTATTAATGGTACTTATAACATTTTTATTTGTCACATTTGTGACTCCATTTGTGAAGAAAATTGCTTTGCACATTGGGGCTGTAGATATGCCAAATTCAAGAAAAGTACATAAAGAACCAATGCCACGATTGGGTGGGCTTGGAATTTATTTTGGATTTTTATTAGGATATATGTTATTTGGAACGCATAGTGAAACCATGAATTCTATTTTAATTGGAAGTTTTATTATTATATTAACAGGAGTAGTAGATGATGTAAAACCTTTAAAGGCTTCTCATAAGTTTATAGGGCAATTAGTAGCAGTTGGTGTAGTCGTTTTTTATGGGAATGTTTTATTAAAGGATATTAGTGCTTTTGGTTTATATTTTGATTTTGGGATTTTAGCTTATCCCATTACAATCTTTTTTATTTTAGGTTGTATCAACTGTATGAATCTAATTGACGGATTAGATGGTTTAGCTTCAGGAATTAGTTCCATTTATTTCTTAACGATTGGAATTATAGCGACAATACAAGGGAAAACAGGCTTGGATTTTGTTTTAACTTATGTCATGTTAGGATCCACTTTAGGATTCTTAGTTCATAATTTTAATCCAGCTAGTATTTTTATGGGCGATAGTGGTTCTATGTTTTTAGGCTTTATTATTGCCGTGATAGCACTATTAGGATTTAAAAATGTTACGATGACGTCTTTAATTATTCCCCTTCTTATTTTAGCGATCCCGATTTTAGATACTATTTTTGCGATTATTAGAAGAACCTTAAAAGGAGAAAGTATTTCTACTCCAGATAAGTTTCATATACATCATCAGCTTTTGAATCGTAACTTTTCACAGAGGGCAACCGTTTTGGCTATTTATGGAATTAATTTATTATTTGCGACTGCGTCGATTGTATACGTTTTAAAAGATCAAATGTTAGGATATATTATTTATGGTATTTTACTTATGGTTGTTGTTTTATTTGTAGTAAAAACAAATATTATATTTGATGGTGAAGACATTAAGAAAAAGTTATTTCATAAAAAAAAATAAAAAATTAGATTTTTAATATTATAAAAAATTGAAATTGTGACATACTATAAATGGTGATATCATGAACTTTAATATGGATTTTAAGGCAATAGAAGTATTAGATGTAGTAGTAAGAAGTTTGTTGTCTTTGGTAACTTTGTTTTTAGTCACAAAAATGTTGGGGAAAAAACAGGTATCCCAATTAAGTTTGTTTGATTATGTGATTGGTATTTCAATAGGGAATTTTGCGGCTGAAATGTCCATTAATTTAGAAACCAATTATATAAATGGAACTGTTGCGGTTATTATATTTGGACTTGTTGCTTATGCGGTATCTTTACTTTCTATGAAGAGTATTATTTTAAGACGGTTTTTTATGGGTGTTCCGACTATTTTAATTGAACACGGTAAATTATTAGTAGAAGGCTTAAAAAAGGTAAAATTTGATATTAATGAGCTTTTAGAAGAATGTAGAATTAAAGGATATTTTGATATTAGTGAAATTGAATATGCTATTATGGAAACAAATGGAACGGTTAGTATTTTACCGAAGGGGGATTATAAACCAGTTACTATGAAAGATATGAACTTAAAAGCAGGAAAGCAAGGATTATGTGCGAATGTTATTATAGATGGCAAGATGATGAAAAATAATTTAGAAAATATCAATAAAGATGAAAATTGGCTTGAAAAAGAATTAAAAGTAAAGGGATATAAATCATTAGATAATATTTTACTTGCCACTGTAGATATGAATGAAAAATTAGTTATATATGAAAAAAATAGGGGAATAAATCCCACAGATGTACTCGAATAGTTGACACAATTAAAATTTGGAAATCTAATAAAAATAGACTTTCGTTGCTTTTTTTGTTATGATAAAAATAGGTGATAACATGAATAGACATTTTTGCGCTTCTGTATTTGTAATAGATCCAAAAACCAAAAAATTATTATTAGTTTTTCATAAGAAGTTTCATAAGTGGGTTCAACCTGGGGGTCATATCGAAAATAATGAAACACCAGAAGAAACTGCTATGCGAGAAGTATATGAAGAAACTGGACTAAAAATAAAATTATTAGGTCGGAGATTTCCTAGGGAAGATGATTTTATTAGACCTTTGGGTATTCAGTGCAATCGAAATTTACAGGGGGATATGCATATTGATATTATATATGCTGCAGTTCCTTTAATCGATCAAGACATTGTTTTAAATAGAGAAGAAAGTTTAGGAATTGGTTGGTTTACAAGAGAGCAATTAGAAGCTTTGGACGTATTTCCAGATATAAAAATAACAATGGATTATATTTTAGAACATTATATTAAATAAGTAATTTTATAAAAAAAAGGACTTTTTTTGAAAACTATTTTTTAGTAATCAAAAGAAAGTCTTTTATTTTTCTTTTTCAATTTTTATTCTAACTTTTTTAGTCTTAGCAATATATTGGACGCGTGAATCGCTACCTTCTACATGGACTTCGACTTCATAGGTTCCTTCCGAATAATCTTTTAAATCTAAATATGCTGTAATATCTTCAGTGGTAATACCATCTAATACTGATTTAACACCTTTTATATTAACACTAATTCGAATATCATTTTCACTAAGTCCTTGAACTGTATATCCTTCTCCTAAATTACGATATTCAATTTGTACATTATTAATATCTTTATCTGATGAATCATCCAATTTAATATTTACAGTAATGTTATTTATACTCATAGATGTAATTCCAGCTGGCTTAGGAATTCCTAATTTATATTGTCGGTTTTCTTTTAGATCATTTACATCAACTTCTACTGGGATATAACGCAATTCCGAAATTATAGATTCGTCACCATATACTGTAATTGTTGACTCACTACTTTCAATAGAACTGATCCCTTTACCAAAGGCTACAGTTCCTTTTGGAACAATGCGAATTGGTACTTCTTTCATAGGAGATGTAATGATAAGATCCACATCAATTTTTGAAGGTACTATTTCAACATCGACAATATTTCCATCACTATCATATGCTTTTAAAGGAACGTCTTTTAAAGTAGTGGTTCCTGTTTCCTGTTTTATTATATTTTTAACATCTGCTAAAGCTTTTACAGTTGCGACTTTATTTAATTGGTGTTCTGCACCTTTTATAATTACTTTATCATCATCAACTTTCATTTCTTTGACAACCAATCTTGAATCTAGACCGTCCTTATTTAATAAATCTAAGGATAGAGTTTGGGTTTTCGATTTTTTTTGATAAATATTAATTGTTACAGAAGAAGGATTGACCTTATATTCCAAAGATGTGGAAGCAACTTGATTATATTTAATATTGACTTTATGCGTTCCTGCTCTGAGTCCAGTTAGATCCACATTTACATCATAGGAAGGAGATTGTTTTGCAATAAATAAATCTGTTTTGGAACCAATTAATGTAATATCAACCGTTTCTGGTAACCCTTCAATTACATAAGCTTCTTCATTGTATTTCGCTGTTACAGGTTGATTTGTTAATACCTCTGCTGAACTTTCTGAGAATCTTAATATCTTTTGATCTACTACAACAAAAATGAAACTCGCTAAAAATAAGGAAATGAATAGCAATGTTGTTGGTCTTGATAACCAATTTTCAAATTTTTTGCCAGATTTATCAAAGTTTCCAGTTAATCTTAAAATAATTTTTGTAATTGGAACTATGATCCTACGATCAATAAAGCGCCATATTTTTGTGAAAAAATTATTCATTGCTTGTATTAGATTCTTCATCCATCAACTCCTCCTCTTCTGTAGTTGTTACTTTTTTTGGACGCAATTCATCTAGTAACATCAATTTCACTTCATCTAAGGTTAAATTGTAGTGTAATTCTCCCCCTAAAGCTATTGAAAGTCTTCCAGTTTCTTCTGAGGCAATTAATGAAATACAATCTGTCTCTTCTGAAACTCCTAAAGCAGCACGATGTCTAGTTCCAAGGCGTTTACTAATTTTTAAATTATCACTTGTTGGAAAAACAGCTCCAGCACTTGTGATTTTATCTCCTTGAATAATAACGCCTCCATCATGCAATGGGTTGTTCGGGAAAAAGATAGACTCTAATAAGTCACTAGAAATATCAGCATACAATTTTTTTGATTTTTCAATATAGTCATTTAGGCTATGATCCCGTTCAATTACAATTAAAGCCCCAATTCTAGCTTTTTTGCAATAATCCAACGCTTGTACAATTTCATATACTACTTTTTCTCTTTCGTCTACAGTGAGTAATTTATGTCTCCCTAATAATTGGCTTCTTCCTAATTGTTCTAATACATTACGTATTTCTGGTTGAAATATGATAATTAAAGCTAAAGGTCCCCATGTAATTACATAATCTAATAAGTAGTTGATTGTAACTAGATTTAAAAGGTCACTAAATACTTTTAAAGCTAATAAAATTAGAATTCCTTTAAATAATAAGACCATTTTTACGTTCTTCCGTAAGTTTTTTAATATATAATATAATAGCCACCAAACTAATAGAACATCTAATAGTTTTCTCAATGATATTATAATGCCATCAAATGTCATAGCAATCCTCCAATCATTTATAGTATCTTATTTATTATATCATATTTGTTGAATAATTAAAAATAGGAATTTTCAAATTTAAAAAATAGCGTTTCCGCTATTTAAAATTTCCATATATCGTCATCATCATTTTTATCGATTGCTTCTGTATTAATATCTTCTTTAATGGAATCAATATCTGGTAAATCAAGATTAAATTCTTCTCTTGTAGGGTATTTTAATTCATCCCCAAAAGGTGCATTCAAATCTTCTTGATTCATCTCATAAGATGATGTTTCATATGAATGATCCGTAAGTGGAACATTTAAATTTTCTTCTATATTACTTTCATTTGTTGTTGCAAAATCGCCAAAAGGTGCATTTAAATCTTCCAAAGTTTCAGATTCTATTGGTGGTTCATTGTAAGCTATTGGTTCCCCAAAAGGTGTATTTAAGTCTTCCTCTACAGATAGTACTTCATTATTTGATTGTTCATAAGGTGTTTCTAATATGTCATTAGAAATTTCCATATCATCAGTTAAAGGATCTGTGAACTGAACCTCTTCTTGTGGAATTTCTGCCTTTGGTTCTACTGGTTCTGTGTGAGTTTCCAAAGGCTTTTGTTCTACTTCCTTTTCGATTGTTGGAGCGATTTCTGTTTTTGGAAGAGTTTCTATTTCTTCTTGCTTATTTTCCTTGGTCGCTTTTGCTTTACTACTTTTTCTTTTTGAAAATTCTTTTTTACCGAAATTTGTTTTTTCTGCTATATAGCCAATAATTATCATCAATATGATAACAATAATAAAAATAATCCATATATAATTATCTGTTAAAAATTCCATATAACTTTTCCTCCCTTATATTCTTATAATCATAATAACATTAAATTATGTTTTTTTCAAGCATTTTTGTCTTGCCTTGTCAAATAATCGGCGCCTTTAAATGGATCACTAAAAAGTAAGTTTGGATAATTTAGTTGGCGCAAAACCTCAAAAATCATAACAGCGACACAATTTGATAGGTTTAATGCTCTAATGTTTTCGTTGATGGGAATTCGCATACAAGAATCAAGATGATCTTTTAGTATTTCTTTTGGGATTCCTGTACTTTCTTTCCCAAATATTAAATAAATTGGTTTTGATTTATTTGTATAGTCAAATGATGTATGTGTTTTTGTTCCATAGCGGGTTAAAAAATAGTATTCTCCAGGATTTTTACTTACAAAATCATCAAAGTTTTCGTAAACGGTGTAATCACAATGGTCAATATAATTTACTCCGCATCGTTTGATATTTTTTTCGTCTAATGAAAATCCAAGTGGTTTAATTAAGTGCAACTTGGTATTTGTCCCTGCACACGTTCTCATAATATTACCTGTATTTTGAGGAATTTCTGGTTCAAATAATACGACATTAAGCATCTTCTAAAACTCCATTTCTTTGTAAGAACGGTTTTACATCTTTAATGTTTCTTTCTATTGATGATGTCTGATATAAAATACTTTTTACTTTTCCATTCTCTACAATTAATAGGTTAGGATAGGTTATTTCTGTTTCTTTTATTTCATTTATAAAATATTTTTTCTTTAAATTAGTGAAAAAGTTTTCTGTTCCTTCTTTTCCGTTTACATAAATAAAATGTGATTTTAAGTTTTCATCCAATATATAATTTTTAAGTTTTTTTTCAATTTTTTTAGTACTATCAGATTGATTGTCTGCAATATAAATTACGATATCTGGATTTTCTAAAATGTAATTTTCAAATTCAAGTTCCTTTACTTCACCTACAAGTTCTTTCATGACTGAATTTTCTAAATAATAGTTTTTAGAAGCATGATACCATTTACTTGTATATATAACTGCAAGAATCGTTACTACGGTTAATAATCCTAATAATACATAGTTTTTCTTAGGAATTGTTCTCATAACGCCACCTCACTATTCATTATCAACATTTTAACACACATCCTTTCATAGTTCAATCTAATGATATGATTTTCTTTCTTTCTTTTTGATTTAAAAAAGAGAATTTTAGTAATTCTCTTCATTATTTTCAATTTCATCAATCGTGACAACTGGAAGGGTAATATTTTCATCCAAACAAATCCCTTTAAAATCTTCTCTAAATAAATTGAGTTCTTTCACAATACTGTCAGGATAAATCCGTTTGCTTGTTTTGATTGCTTCATAGACGTCTAATATATCTACAACTGGTTTATTTTTGTATAGTGCTTGGGAAAAAGCTTGTGTTAAAACAGAGAATGCAACATCTGGATATTGTGCAGCTAATCCATAAATACGTTTAAATTCAGAAGTTGCTCTTACAATCGCTTTTACCAAAAGTTCAGAGACATATTCGTTATACTTGAATTTAATTCCAGTTTGTTTTTCAATCTTTGGAAGCGAACCCATTAAGATTTTTACGGTTGTTGGTTCATCTGGTTCTGCTACCTCAATTTTATCAAAACGCCTTAAAAATGCACGATCTCTTACGATATAAGCATCATATTCAATTGTTGTTGTTGCCCCAATTGCTTTTACATCCCCTCGGTCAAGAGCAGGTTTCAAAATATTGGCTAAATCCATTGGGCCATCTCCATGGCCTCCAATTAAAGTATGAACTTCATCGATAAATAATATTGTTTTTTTTGTATTTTTTAATTCTTGGACAAGTAAACTAATGATCATTTCTTCTTTTCCATTCACTGTCATTTTTCCCAATAATGATGTGGAATTGATTTTTATAATTCGGTATCCCTTTAAAGCATTTGGCACTTCATTTTTTTGGATGAAATAAGAAAGCCCTTCTACAATAGCTGTTTTTCCAATTCCAGGTTTTCCAACTAATAATCCTGATTTTTCAGGAGTTAATAAAACAATCATCAATTTTTTAATTTCACTTTCACGTGCAATGGCTGGATTTGTTACATATGTTTTAGCGGTTAAATCTTCCCCATAAGATTTTATAATACTAAATGTTTCTGGTACGGCATTGGTTAGGTTTTCATCCTCTAGATCTAAAATTTCAATGTTTTCATCTTTCATTTAGTTTCCCCTTTATTTTATATATCCTTTTTTCTTTAATTTTTCTATTACTTTGCTCATTGGTTTATTTCCATCTATTCTATCATACATAGAAGTCTCTGCTCCATTTTCTATAAAGGCAGTAGTTGGAGTGCCTGTATAATTAACATATACGTTTAATTTCGCATTTTCAGTTACAGATAATTTAGAAATATCAATATAGTTAACTTTTATTTGATATTTTGAAATAACCTCATTTAAAGTGTCCTTATATGAATCACAATGTTGGCATTGTGCTGAACCAATAAATAAGATAAAACTTTGTTTTTTTTCAAACATGTCCATTAATGTTTTGTAGTCTACTTCATTATAGGTTTTAAGTTTATTTCCACATCCTGTCAAGCATAAACAAAGACTAATTGTAATAAGTATAAACAATTTTTTCATTTATTTCACTTCCCTATTGTTCATTATAACCTAAAAAAATATAAAAAAAAAGAGTTTTTATAAAAAATTCTCTCTTTTAAAAACTAATAATTGTTCAGGTAATAAATAAATATTTTCATTTTCCATAATTAATTTTTCAGCAGTAGTTTTAAATTTTTTGGTTACATCCTTTAGGGTATCTCCTTCAGTAGTAACATAAATTTGTACTCCAACTCTTGGAATCAACAATTCTTGATTTGGATAAATATAGTCATCTTCTTCAAGTCCATTTATGAGTGCAAGATCTTTGGCGCTAGTCTGGTATCGCTTTCCTATTTCATATAGGTTATCTCCAGATTTTACGCGATAACTTTGAAATAGATTTGCTTGATTATTTGGGATGACAAGGTTTTCTCCTGCTCGCAATTCATGGTCTTCTAAAAATCCATTTAATTCACATAATACTTGGCATTCCATATCTAGTTTTTCTGCGATACTTCTTAATTCTTCCCCTGGTAATACTTGATATACTTTATACATATAATACACCTCACTATAATGTATGTATAAAGTGGGATTTGGCCTTTATTTTTTGATTATATTACCTTTTATTTAAAATATCCATTTTGAACCATTTTGGTCTCATTGACTACTAAGAAGGCTTTATCGTCTAATTCTTTGACAATCGATTGTAAATGATTGAATCTTTTTTTATCAATTTCAATAAATAACATTAGTTTATCTTCTTCTTGACCTTTGACGTTAATTACGGATACTGCATATCCTTCTTTTCTTAAGTTATCTATCATAGATGATTTTTTGATGCTTGTGATGATTTGAACACCAAAGGTTCCAGGAATAAATTTTTGTGAAATAAAGCCACCTATATAGGTTCCCGTTGCGTATCCTCCTGCATATGAAAGGGCGATAGCAATACTAGTTAATTCTGTATTCATTGCTTCTTGAACAATAATAAACCAAATGAGAACTTCTATAAATCCAATTAAACTTGCATATCCTTTTTTTCCCTTCACTGTTAAAACGGTTCTAACGGTTCCTAAAGAAACGTCCATAATTCTTGCACAAAATATTTTAGTGCATAATATGAATAATTCCATGCATTCACTCTCCTAATCTAAAAGTAGTATATCATATTATTAGTATTACTGAAAAGTTTTTTTCTATTCCCGAATTATTTTGATTTCGCAATATTAAAAGACGAAAATATTACATTTTTTATGCGAAAGTATGTTTAGAAAATCAAATCACAATTGTTCGAATAAAAAGGATATGGGTATCAAAAAAGGGAATGTGACATAGATATTAATTGGGATCATTTGTTTTTTATATATTTTTGTTAAGAAATGATACCAAAATACTACTTTACAAAAGCATTTGTTTTTGTTATAATCTATAGCGAGTATTGATTTACTCCTTGCTTTTTATAAAAGCCAATAGACCATAAGGAGGTGTAGAAAATGAGAAATTATGAGATTATGTTTATCGTTAGACCAACTTTAGGAGAGGAAGAACTTAAAAAAGTTGTAGAAAACTTTTCAGGAATTTTAACTTCAAATGGAGCTAAAGTGATTGAAACCAAAGACATGGGCCAACGAGAATTAGCTTATGAAATTAAAAAATTTAAAAGTGGCTACTATTTTGTTTTTGAGGTGGAAGCAAATGATGATGTAGCGATTAGAGAATTTGATCGTTTAGCGCTTATCAGTAATGATATCATTCGTCATTTAGTTACAAAAATAGAAAAGTAGAAAAGAGGTATTATATGAACCGTGTTGTATTGATCGGAAGATTAACAGGAAAACCAGAATTACGTTATACAGGATCAAATTTACCTTATGCCCGTTTTTCATTGGCAGTAAATAGAAATTTTAGTAATGCACAAGGACAAAGGGAAACAGACTTTATTAACATTGTTGTTTGGAGAAAACAAGCAGAGAATGTGTGTAATTTTTTAGATAAAGGAAGTTTGGTTTCTGTAGAAGGTAGAATACAAACAGGAAGTTATGATGATAAAGATGGGAACAAACGCTATACAACAGATGTTGTGGCAGATGCTGTTCAATTCTTAGAATCAAAAGCACAAAATCAAAATAGAGTAGCAAATGGTTCAAATGAACCAACTCCATATGATTATCAAAATAATTATTCAAGTGGAAATATGGAGCCAATGAATGATATTAATGTAGATAATGATCCGTTTGCTGATTTTGGAGATAGTGTATCAATTGATGATAACTTCTTAGACTAAAGGGAGGAAAAAACATGGCTGAATTTTATAGAAAAAAGAAAAAAATCTGTCAAATGTGCGCTGGTAAAAGCGTAGATTATAAAGATCCAGAAATTATAAAAAAATATATTAGTAATGATAAAGGTAAAATCTTACCAAGAAGAATTACAGGAGCATGCGCGAAGCATCAAAGACATATTGCAAATGAAATTAAGAAAGCACGTTTTATGGCTTTAATACCTTTTGTAAAATAAGATCATTAGGGTCTTTTTTTATTGGATTTTAATTAGAAATGTATTGTATATAAGAGTATAGGGACTGCATTATTAAAAAAGTTTGTAATGGTCCAAAGAGTTGATAGATGATAAATCAAAAGTATTATTTTGCGAGTTTACACTTCCTATTATGTATTTTTCATATAGATCAAAATAAAGTAATAAAAATTGTATGTTTGAATATTTGTATCAAAATAGTTACAAAATGGGGATAAA
>CANPBV010000010.1 GCA_947572405.1 uncultured Mycoplasmatota bacterium
AGTCTTGTCGTCTCTGTCGATGGCCGAGCGCATAATGATATCATTGTCATAGAGGGATTGCATGCCCTAAACGACGAACTTACAATGGCAATTGATAGAAGAAATAAATATAAAATTTTTATAAGCCCATTAACACAGCTCAATGTGGATCATCATAACCGCATTCATACCAGTGATACTAGAAAATTAAGACGAATCATTCGTGATAACAAATATCGTGGATATAGTGCCTCAGAAACACTAAATATGTGGAAAAACATTAGTGAAGGGGAATTTAAGTGGATTTACCCATTTCAAGATGATACAGACTCCATTATTAATTCAGCACTTGTATATGAATTGGGAGTATTAAAAACATATGCTGAACCATTGTTATTTTCAGTTGAAGAAACAGATAAAATGTATCCAGAGGCTATTCGTTTAATTAATTTTTTAAGAAACTTTTTACCAATTCCGAGTGATGATGTTCCAAGGGATTCTGTACTTCGTGAATTTATAGGGGGAAGTGGATTTTAAGTATTTATTATGGAAAAAGTAGTAAAGGAAGCTTTATCTTTGTTGTTAGAAGATTGGCTAGAACAATCAAAAGGAAAAACTTTTGATTTAGTAACAGAAGATATTTGTTTGACAAAGCATATATTTTGTACATGTTTAGATGCCCATGCAATAGAATATAAACTATTAGAAGATAAGCTAATTATAGGAAATAAGAAGATTTATTTTTACAAAAGTGAATACCAATTATGAAAGGAAATGATAAAATGATAAAAGTAGCAATTAATGGTTTCGGAAGAATAGGAAGATTAGTATTTCGTTTAATGGAAGAAGATCCAACTTTTGAAGTAGTAGCAATTAATGATTTAACAGATGCAGAACAGTTAGCGTATTTATTAAAATATGATACCAATCATAGGAGATATAGAGAAACAGAAATTGGTTTTGAAGGAAATGATATTGTTGTAGGTGGCAGACATATTAAAGTGTACGCAGAAATGGATCCAAATAATTTACCTTGGGGAGATTTAGGAATTGATGTTGTATATGAATGTACTGGCAAATTTACAGATAAAGAAAAAGCAATGGCTCATATAAATGCTGGGGCAAAAAAAGTAATTATTTCAGCTCCAGCAAAAGGGGATTTAAAAACAGTTGTTTATAATGTAAATGAAAATGTACTAGATGGTAGTGAGCAAGTGATTAGTGCTGCTAGTTGTACAACCAATTGTTTAGCGCCTGTACTAAATGTGTTAGATAAATATTTTGGAATTGAAAAAGGGTATATGACAACAGTTCATGCTTATACAAATGACCAAGCCATTTTAGATGTGGCTCATAAAAAAGGCATTAAAGCAAGACGTGGTAGAGCAGCCGCAGCCAATATGGTTCCAACTTCAACTGGTGCTGCATCAGCGGTAGGATTAGTTTTACCCCAGTTACAAGGAAGATTAGATGGAAGTGCGATAAGAGTTCCAACTTCAACTGGTTCTATGATAGATTTGACTTTAGAGTTAAAACAAAATACGACGGTAGAAGCAATTAATCGTGCTTTTAAGGAAAATGCGAATGAAACTTTGGGATATACAGAAGATCCAATTGTATCAAGTGATATTATTGGTGATACTCATGGTGGAATGGTTGATGGACTATTAACAGATATATTAGAAGTCGATGGAAAGCAATTAGTAAAAGTAATTGCCTGGTATGATAATGAAATGAGTTATAGTGCTCAAATGGTTAGAACTGCAAAAACTTTAATGAAATAAACAATAGACCTCGTATTTACAAAAAAAACGAGGTTTTCATATGGAATAATAAAAAAAAAGCTATAAAAATTACTTGATTCCATTATGGCTCTTTTTTTTAGCCAATTTTATTTTATTTCATATAATATTTTGATTGGAGTTTGATTTATGAATAAAATAGATAGAGAGTTTTATCATTTAATTGATATTTTAAAGAATTCAACAAGAGAACAATTAGTATTTCAAATGAAAGAAAATTTTAAATTGATACCAGAAGAAACACAAAGATCAATAGAAGATTATTTTAGGAAATTTGATTATTGGGGAAAATTAGATATAAAAAATAATGAATTAGAAGAATTGGAAAGGAAAGCAGATTCTTTTGTAAATCATTTAGATGATTATGTATGGCTTTATGAGAGATTAGTGGATTATCGTTCTAAAAAGCTTTTGCTGGCAATCGTTCGCAATTGGTACCAATATGATTTTTGTATATTAGATGAAACAATAGAAAAATTGTATCCTGATTACTTTGATTTAGATATTGTAAAATGTGATAAAAATGAAGTCGTCGTTGATTTGGGCGCCTATGTTGGAGACACTATTGTGTCTTATTTAGATATGTATGGAGAGGATTGCTATAAAAAGATATATTGTTATGAAATTACAGATGACGTATTTCAATTTTTAAAGTCGAATTTAGAGAAATATCCAAATATAGAATGTTGTAAAAAAGCAGTTGGGGATAGAAGTGAAATGTTATTTATTAATGAAAGTAGTGTGGATGCATCAGCCAATACATTAAGTGATAATGGAAGTAATAAGATTCAAACTGTAACAATTGATGAAGATATTAAAGAAATTATTACATTAATTAAAATGGATATAGAAGGTTTTGAGCAAAAAGCGTTATTAGGTGCTGAAAGACATATTAAAGAAGAACAACCGAAATTATTAATTTCAGTTTATCATAATCATGAAGATATTTGGAAAATTCCTAGGATGATAGATGAAATGAATTCAGATTATGATTTTTATTTGAGAAATCATGGTGGACCTATTTTCCCAACAGAAATTACATTATTAGCGATTCCAAAGGAAAAATAATTTTTTACTAAATTTATCAATTAAAAAATGAAAAAAGAAAATTTATAATATAGATTTTCTTTTTTGATTGAATTTAACGAGTTAAAAAATTGGTGCTTTTACTTTATAATAGCCGATATTCTGGTATGCGGATTTGTTGTAGAACTGGCCTCTAGAAAACGATGTATTTCATGAAACAAGGATATGTTTATTATATGTTTAGTTTCCATAATCATTGTATTGACTGCATTATTATTTGTTACTGCAAATCAGTAGCGAAAAGGAGATTGGTTGACTTTGATCGTAAGAAATACCTACACTTTATAATGTAGGTTTCCAATATTGGGCTATTAAATACATTCCCCTCTTTTGATGATAAAATCATCTATAATAATTACACTACGTTCGATAAGATAATAGACTAGTTTTGAAATGTATGATAAATGAAAAGTATTCGGAAGCTTTAACGTTTCTTATAATATTGTATTCCTATTTCTTCATAAAAACGGGGATCATCAATGAGTAAGTCCCCCTTATAAAGAGATGTTATGTGTTGCATAGCTTTCAAGGAACTACAATTTCCTGTATAATTATTCATAAAACTTCTTGTTTCAATATAGGCCATGTAAGTAGTTTTATCCAACCCAAAAATTGTTTCTAATGTAAGCAGGTTAAACATGTACCAATCTAATTTTTCATTTATATCTCCATACTGAAATAGAAATTCATCAACATAATCACTAGTAATATCGATTGGATATCCTTTTACTTGCATATTATCTAAATCGCAAAGACAGCCCAATTTATAATTGCTAATATGGGATAGTACATTATTACTTTTTAAATCCCCATAAATAATTCCTAACGCATGAAATCTTTGCAATTGAGTTTTTAACCGTCTTAAAAACTCTAATTTCTGAAAAGTTGTAAATGAATTAAAACAGAGATCTTGATAATTCATGGCTTCTGTTAATATATATCCTATAAATTTGTCATCTAAAAAGACATTTCCTTTTACTTGAACCCTATTTGGTAATACCATTTTTTTTAATGTACTAATTTTTTTCCTTTTATTTTGGATTGTTTTTTCTGGCAAAGAAGCCCCATTAAATGGATTATAGAAAAGTTTCAATAATATGTTTTTTATTCCATCAGGAATTCTATAAATATTGCCTTCACTACCAGATTTCCAATAAAAAAGTTTATGAAATTCAGTTAATTCTTGACTACTTTTAAAATAAATATTGTTCATGAAATTACCTTTGGTATAGTATAACAGATAAAAAAAGAAATGCAAGTTATTCTATCATGTCTTTATTGATTCCAAATAACAAAAAAACTACATAAGTAGTTTTTAACGGTTATAAAATTCAACGATTAATGATTCATTAATATCTGCATTTAATTCGCTTCTTTCTGGATATCTTACATAAGTACCAGCCATTTTTGATTCATCATAAGTTACAAATTCAACACGTTTATTTAATGCTTCTAAAGAAGATTTTACAATAGCCATTTCTTTTGCATTTTCTTTAATTGCAATTACATCACCTGGCTTACATTGGTAAGATGGAATATCAACTTTTTTTCCATTTACTGTTACATGTCCATGATTTACCAATTGTCTAGCACCTTTTCTAGTAGTTGCAAAACCAATTCTATATACTAAATTATCCAAACGACTTTCTAGTAATTTTAAGAAATTTTCACCATGAACACCTTTTTGTTTCCCAGCTTTTAAGAATAATGTGTGGAATTGTTTTTCACTCAATCCATACATAAATCTAACTTTTTGTTTTTCTTGTAATTGAACTCCATAGTTAGATAATTTTTTTGCTCTTTTATTTCCATGTTGTCCTGGAGCAAAAGGACGTTTTGCGATATCTTTTCCAGTTTCTAATGTAGAAAATCCTAAACGACGTGATTTTCTGTAACTTGGTCCTGTGTATCTTGACACAATAATCTCTCCCTTCTTGTCTAGAAGGCTATCTTGCCAAATTATAGGGTGAATAAACTAATATCTTCGCTTTGCAGCAAAAGTTACTGATAACCCCTAAAGGGAATACTCACTTTATCATTTTCAAAATAGCGCTGCTCTAGATGCATACGCAGTTACAATTATATTATGTTTTTCCATGCCAGTCAATACCAAAACTAAATTTAATCATAAAAATAGTAAAAAAAATGTCAAAAAATTGCAAATATGTGATATTATTATAATAACGGGATATTGAGGTGATACTATGGATAATGTGACTTTACTTTTCGTGACATTTTTTCTTGTCGCAATGGTACTAGTTGTATCTGTTTTAAATATAATCCAAGCTCGTAAAAATAAAAAGATGAAAAAATTATTAGAAAAATTAGAGATAGAAAAAAACACACTTAGTAGTACACCAATTAGTCCAGAACTTGAAAAAGTGGGGACTTTTATGAAAGGTGGAAAATTAGGGGTTCTTTATGAAGATTGGAAAGATCGTTTAGAAAGTATTAAGGATGTGCAGATTCCTAAAATTACTGATTTGATGTTAGAAGCGGACTATTCATTATCTCAAATGGATTATAAAAGTACCCTTTATAAAATTGCGAAATTAGAGATGGAATTATATAAAGTAAGAACAAATTCAGAAGGTCTATTAAAAGAAATTAGAGAACTTACAAATAGCGAAGAAAAGAATCGAAATATTGTAACTAAGTTAAAAGCAACTTACCGGGAACTATTTCAAAAATATCAAGAATCAGAAAATGAATATGGAACACTTAGTGAATATGTAAGATTACAATTTGAAAATATTGCCAAAAGATTTGAGGCGTTTGAAATGGCTATGGACAATAATGATTATGGAGAGATTACTTCTATCATGAATGCCATTGATGAAATGCTGAAACATATGGCAGTAGTAATAGAAGAAGTTCCAGCAATTGTTTTATTAACAGATTCCATTTTGCCAAAGAAAATAAAGGAAATAGAGACCACTTATGATGAAATGTTAAAGGATGGCTATCCTTTAGATTACCTAAATGTTGAGTATAACATTGAAGAAGCCGAAAAGAAAATTAATGATATTTTAGACCGTGCCAAAGTATTGAATTTAGAAGATAGTTTATTTGAACTAAAAGTATTATTAGACTATTTTGAATCTATTTTTAATGATTTTGAAAAAGAAAAAATGGAGCGTCATACTTATGAAGAAACCAATTTTTCTTTCAAAGGAAAATTAGAACATATGAATGAATTAGTTTTAGAAATTGTTTCTGGAATGGATCATGTTAAAAAAATATATCATTTATCAAAAGAAGATGTGGAAGAGTTAAATCATATTCATGATGATTTAAGTAGTTTAAATGAAGACTATGTGGTATTAATTGAACATACGCGAAATAATACCTTTCCATATTCTAAATTAATTAAGGAAATAGAAGTTTTGGCTACTCGTTTAGCAAACTTGGAAGAACGTTTAGATAATACTTTAGATACTCTTGGAAGTATGCATGATGATGAGGTTAGAGCAAGACAACAACTAGATGAAGTTAAACAAATTTTAAAGCAGTCTAAGAATAAAATCAAGGATTATAATCTCCCTATCATTCCAAAAAATTATATTGTAGAATTAAATGAGGCACAAGCTGCTATTAAAGAAATTATGAAAGAATTAGATAAAAAACCAATTACAATAGAAGTACTGAATACCAGAGTAGATACTGCTCGTGATTTGGTATTAAAATTATTTTCTAGAACAAAAGAAATGACGAAAACGGCTATATTTGCTGAGATGGCTATTGTATATGGGAATAGATACCGTTCTAGCGTAGAAGATTTAGATAAACAATTAAATTATGCTGAAATATTATTTTATAAAGGAGACTATCAAAAATCACTAGAACTTTCTATTAATAGTTTGAATAGAATAGAGCCAGGAATTTATGATAAATTATTAGGTCTGTATGACGAGGAAAAATAAAAACATAATAGGAGAACTTAGTCTTCTATTTTTTTAATTTTATGATTAAATTGTGATATAATTAATTATAGAAAAAGAGGAGTAATATGGCAAAATATAATAAAACAATTTGTGAATTTTTAAAGAGGAATAGTATTAATTTAACAGCTTTGCCAGATGGATTAAATAAACAGATGAATTCTTTATCTAAGGAAACCATTCTATCCAGTTTTTTGTATTCTGTTTACGATCCAACTGTGGTAGAAACAGTACCAATAAAAAATTTAGCTGGTACTAGCGTTTTAGATTCTAAATATACACATATCAAAAGTATACCTCTCTTGTCCTTATTGGAAGATTTTTTTGACCAAGATGGGGGTGAGTATCACAAGCGTTCTATGGGGCTCTTAGATTATAGTTCTAGTGAACTTGTGTCAGAACTGAATTCTTCTTTTGATCGAGATCCCATTTATTTAACCGCGATTGAAGAAAAACTTTATGTAACAATTAATGGAAACCATAGGGCTTTTGTTTTGTTATTTCATGAATTAAGTAATAATATTAAGGGAAAGTATGTTCCAATTGAAGTAAAAGCTCATATTAGTCACTTAAATTTAGAATTATCTGGACTAGTATTTTTATTGAAACAAAAATTTGGTACAAAATTAAAAAATTTTTTTAGTGATACTAAAAATAGAAAAATGGAATTTATGTTAGAAGGTGTTTTTGTTAGTCAAAGTGTAGAAGAATTTAGGGAATTTGCTCAAAAAGAACTTTCAAACCCAAAATTAACGTTTTCGGAATTTCGAGAACTCTGTTTGGTAGCATTAGAAAATGGTGCTCGAGATATTCATTTTAAAACAGCAATGAATTTTATATTTCCTGGATTTTCTAGTTATAATATTTCTTTTTTAAAAACACTTTTTTGGTATACTGAAGGAATGGAAAATGAATTAGAAGCAATATCTGTCGGAAGTAATTTTAGTGAGTATATAGAAGCTATAAAAAATATAATTTTGAAAGTCAAACTAGATGCTTTTAGAACTTCTATAGAAGCAAAAAAAACGCATGATAGGAAAGTACTTTCCCTAGAAAACCAAAAAAAGTCATATCAGAAAGTTTTAGCTGGATTAGATAGGAATGAGATGGAAGAGCTATTTAATCAGTCACTTGTAAGATATGATGATATTATGAAAATTTCAGAAAATGATTTAGAAGAGGAAGAAACCCAAATACAAGGTCAAATATTTTTTCTACAAGATAAAATATTTGCATTTCGAAAAAGAAAAAAAATAAAAGATCTGACCCGTCGTTTAGAAGTTGTTAGAAAAAAGCTAGAGACTCCTACAACTTTCTCTTATCAAGGAAGTCCCATTACCAAAAGAGAATATTTAAGAAGAGTTAAAATGATTAGAGAAAGGCCACAAATTGATTTTTTTGAGAAAAGAGAAAAATTAAATCATCAGATTTTGGATCTTGAACTGGAAATCATTAGAACGCATCACTTTGATGATCGATATTATAGTTTCAGGGCTTTTAAAAAATTTTGTGAAGACTTGGGTATTTCTATTGAGAAAGTATTAGAAAAAGAAAATATGGTGCATGAAGTAGAAAATGTTCTACATCAGTTATAAGGAGGATTATATGCCAGAACAGTTTTTAGAAGAAATGGAGAAAATTCTAAAGAAAGAAGACTATGAGAAATTATTACAGAGTTATTTAGAGAAACCAAAAAAGTCTATACGGTTACAACAAGAGAAAATAAAACCAGTTGCTTTTGAAAATATGTCTCCTTTTGAGTTAGAGAAAATAGATCCATTAGAGGCAAGTTATTATGTGAAGGAAGAAAGGTTAGGAAATCATCCATATCATCATGCAGGACTATTTTATATACAGGAACCTTCTGCAATGTTACCACCTTTATTAGCACCTATAAAACCAAATTTTAAAATTTTAGATTTATGTGCAGCACCAGGTGGAAAAACATTATCTTTATCTAATCAAGTACCAGATGGCTTTGTACTAGCGAATGAAATTAATTATAATAGAGCAAAGAAGTTACTTAGTAATGTAGAACGTCTTGGATTAAAAAATGTTTGTATTTCTTCTATGAGTTCAAATGCTTTAAAAGAAACCTATCATGAATATTTTGATGTGATATTAATCGATGCACCATGTTCTGGAGAAGGAATGTTTCGAAAAGATGAGACTGCAAGAAAAGAATGGTCAAAAGAAAAAATAGAGGAAATGTGTATAATTGGAAAACACTTATTAGAAGATAGTGCTTCTATGTTAAAAAAAGGAGGATATTTGATTTACTCTACTTGTACATTTAATTTACTAGAAAATGAGTGTCAAATTATAGAATTTTTAAAAAATCACATTTTTGAAATTGTGGATATCTCTTCTCAATTTGATAAAATTACATGTCCTGGAATTCAAGTTGATTCCTCCTGTTTAACAAATAAAGCCAAAAGATGTTATCCATATCTTTATGGGGAAGGACAGTTTATGATAGTACTACAAAAAAAAGAAGAAAGTGCATATAGAAATATTACTAATCATTTACAGGAATTAAATCAGTTAGAAAGAAAAATTGTAGAAGAATTTTTAAAAAACAATATGAAGAGACAAAACTATATCATTAAAAAATATCAAAATAATATTGTGATTCTTCCTAATATATTAGAAATTCCAAAGATGACTTTGTTATCTTGCTTTGTAAAAATGGGAGAGATAGAAAAAGAACGTTTTATTCCTCATCATCAATTTGTAAAAGCTTATGGAGAAGATTTTATGAATTGCTGCAATTTAAAATTAGGGGACAAAAGAATTTTATCTTATTTAAAGGGAGAAGAGATAGCATTCGATGTACAAAATGGATATGGAGTAATTCTTGTTGATGGATATCCATTGGGGCTATTTAAATCGAAAGATGGTAGACTAAAAAATCATTATCCAAAAGGTTTACGTTATCACAATTAAGAAAGGAGAATATTAAAAAATGAAACATTTAATCTTAATCAAATATGGAGAATTAACAACAAAAAAAGCAAATCGAAAAGTATTTATTAATATGCTTGCTAAGAATATTGAGAGTTTATTAAAAGCGTTTCCGTTTCAAATAAGCAAAGATAGAGTTCGAATGTATATTGAAGTAGAAGAACAATATTTAGAGCAGGTTATAAATAAATTAACGAAAATATTTGGGATTCATAGTATAGTAATTTGTTATCCTACAGAAACTAATATTGATAGTATTAAAGCAAAAGCTTTAGAATTATTGAATCAAAAAGAATTTAAAACATTTAAAGTAGCAACCAAACGTGCAGATAAAACGTTTCCGATTCCTTCCATGGAATTTAATAATGTTATTGGGGGACATATTTTAAAAAATATGGATTGCAAGGTAGACGTTCATAATCCTGATCTTTTATTGACTATTGAAATTAGAAGAGAAGGAACTTATTTATATACAGAAGAAATCAAAGGAATCGGTGGATATCCAGTAGGTATTCAAGGAAAAGGATTACTCCTGTTAAGTGGTGGAATTGATAGTCCTGTTGCAGGTTATATGGCTTTAAAAAGAGGGGTTGATATTGAGTGTCTATATTTTGAATCTCCTCCCCATACTAGCTTAGAAGCCAAAAATAAAGTGATAAAATTGGCTTCTATTATGAATGAATATTCTGGAAATATCAAAGTTCATGTCGTTCCTTTTACAAAAATTCAAGAGGAAATTTATAGAAATGTTCCTGATAGCTATATTATAACCATCATGAGAAGAATGATGTATCGTATTGCTGAGAAATATGCGAAAATGCGAAAATGTAAAATTATTATTAATGGAGAAAGTATTGGTCAAGTGGCTAGTCAAACTTTAACCAGTATGGTAGTGATTAATCATGTAACGAGTATGCCTGTGATTCGTCCAGTTGCTTGTTTGGATAAATTGGAAATTATTGAAATTTCAAAGAAAATTGGTACTTACGAAACTAGTATTTTACCATTTGAAGATTGTTGTACCATTTTTCTTCCGAAACATCCTGTGATTAATCCAGAATTGGAGAAAGCCATTCTTTATGAAAAAAGTTTTGATTATGAAATTTTAATTGATGATTGTATTGATCATATAGAAGTTATAACAAATTTTGAAAATCCAAAAAATCAAGATTTGTTATAACCAAAAATTACCATTTATTTTTATGTATGAAAAAAACTTCCTGACACATTCTATTAGTGTACAGGAGGTGAAAGCCATGAAAAATAGTTCAAATACTCAAAAATTAGTAGTACCTGGAGCTAAACAAGCAATCGAACAAATGAAATACGAAATTGCTAACGAATTAGGTGTTACTATGGGTCCAGATGCCACTAGTAGAGCTAACGGTTCTGTAGGTGGAGAAATCACTAAAAGATTAGTTCAAATGGGTGAACAACATTTAGGTGGTTCTAACTATACAAAATAATCAAATTTAGTAAAAATGGACAGTAGATTTACTGTCTTTTTTCATACCAAAAGTTGCTAACTATATTTTGAGTTTGTTTTCCCATACTAATATTAAAGGAGGGGAGAATGATGAGTAGTAATAAGTTAGTAGTGCCAGGCGCTAAAGAAGCAGTGGAAAATTTAAAATATGAAATTGCTCGTGAATTTGGGATTACTCTTGGAGCTGATACCAGTTCTAGATTAAATGGTACAGTTGGAGGAGAAATGACCAAACGTTTGGTTGAATTAGGTAAAAAACAATTGAAAGGATAATTGTTATGAAACGTGAAATGACGTTACAAGAATATATTGATGCAATTTACTACGGTAAAAAGTATTATAAGAATGTAGAAAATAATAAAAAATAGAAAACTGCTGTTTGCAGTTTTTTGATATTTTAGAATAAAGTTTCTTTTATCATATTTTCTTTCTCCATAGTTTTAAAACTTGGAATCCTAATTTGAAATATTGAATTGTAATTTTCTTTTTTATTATTTTAAAATAACGATTAAAGTGGAATTTTTAAAGTTGATGAAACTCCATTAGAATTTTATTATATTTTGAATTTAATAATACAAATAAAAGAAATTATGTTATAATAACAAAGCAGTTTTTGGGAGGCGTTTATGAGTAACCTAATATTATATAGAAAAGTATGTTTAAAAGAAGCAAGTGATATTGAAAATCGATTGTTTCAAATTATAGATAGTGGATATAAAGATACGAGAAAATGGTTTACAGAATCTTTAATTGGTGCTTTAAGATTTCAGAATCCATATGCAGAAACAGGCAATGAAGTTGTTGTCCGAATTGTTGTGGAAGAACAATTTCTTAATTATAAAGAATTGTCAAAAATGATTTTTCGAAAAAATCAAGGATATAAATTTTATAGAAATTCTAATCTTTCTGGACCAATTATCGTTTGTCCTACCCATTTAGTGACAGCAAAGTTTAATAATTATGGTATGAGAGAAAAAGCAACTCAGGTATTGAATGAGCATGTGTTAGGAATAGAACTATTTGGATTAAATGAGATGGCAGATTTATATGCGAGAGAAAATTTTGGCGTGCAAAATCCTAAAGATTTAATTTCTTCTTTTGTCCCCACAACTGAAAATTATTTTTATATTGCTATGCCACAAGATTTAGGACTTGCTTTAAAACATGAATATTTAATTTTTTCAGAAGGAATAGCGGAAAATAGAAAACGAATAGTATCGAAAGATATAGAATTAATTCGTAAGGAAAGTCCTAATATGCCAACACTACTTGCTGTAGAATTAACTGATGATGCAGTATCAAATCTTTGGATTCAAGGATTAGAAAAAAGTGGAATTCGTGAATTAGATTTAAAAGAAATCTTAAAGATTAATTCTCAGATTAGGCGTGTAGAACTCATTGATATGGATTTATCAAAGGGAGGTTATAGAGTCTATCAACACATAGGAAATAATCAAAGATTATTACATCAACCAAAAGAAAAGCCTATCTTAAAGCAGTTGACAGAAGATGATTTAAAGGAAGTACAAGAATTATTAAAAAAGGGAAATTTGGAAGAAGTCATTTCTAAATATTTTTCAGTTTTATTTGATATGAAAGATTGTTATCAGTTAGATCCAAAACATATTGATGATGTATATGAGCATACAGTAAAAGGAATTGCATCACTAGAGCAAGTCATTCAAACTCTTTCCTTTTCAAGAAAATTAACAGAGGAAGACATTTTTCTTATGCAATTGGCTATTTTATTTCATGATATAGGAAAGCCTTATACAAGTTATGACAATGAAGTAACCAGATATACACAGTTTAATCATCATTATAAGGCAATTGGAAAAGACATGATTGAACAATTGTTTCAAAATTATGAACATAAAGAAGTATTAAAACAGTTGGCTTCTATTTCTACTATGAATGGAAAAAGGGCATATAATCATCTATTTGAATCTTTAAAAGAAATGTTAGAAGAAAAAAATTTAGAAAAAACCATTTGGATGGCTTTTATCTTAAAAGTTGCCCATATTATGACATTAAAACCTCAAAAATTTTCAGCTTATTATCAAGATTGTTTAAATTATTTGCATCACTTTTTATATTATAATAGTAGAGTTTGGAAAAATGAAAATGCAAATAATCAGATAATTACTCTTCCTTTAGTAGAACAGCTTCCTTCATTAGAGTCCGTATTACAACCTCATTATCAAATCGAAAATAGAGAGTCTAGAGAAACTGTTGAGCCTATTTTATTAGAACTTTTTAAGACTGAGTTAAACGAATTTTATGCACATGATTTTTTAGCCAAGAAAGCTCAATATTCTAATTTATTACCACAAGTAGATTTGTTAGAAGCAATAGCTATGTTAAAAGATTCAGATATTTTTCCGTTATTTCAAGAGGAATTATCAGGAATTAGAATGGAAGCTTTACTAAATAGTAAGATTCATGGAGTTTATCATAATGAAAAAGTAGCATTTTTTGTCGCTTTAATTGGATTAAATGAAGGTTGTTCTATGAAAGAAATCTCATTATTGTTAAAAGCAGCAATTTACCATGATTGTGGAAGAGAGAATGACCATGATGAAACAAGACATGGAATATTGGGTGCAAAAAAATTTAAGAATTTATTTCAAGAATATATTTCTTTACAAGATATGAGAGTAATTTTATTTATGATAGAAGCTCACGCAATTGCTGATAGTAGTATTAAAGAATTATTACCAAAATATCGGGTTTCGAAAGAAGAACAAGCGTTATTTTTCAAATTGACAAGTATTTTAAAAGATGCAGATGGGTTAGATAGAATTCGAATTTCTATGGAGCTTCCATATTCTAAATTAAATCCTAATTATCTTAGAACTGAAACGGCTTTAAAGTTAATAAGAGTAAGCCATGAACTTAATGAATGTTATCAAAAACAATATTTTTATCAAGGAAAATTATTAAAAAGAAAACTTTATCAAAAATCTAATTTGTATACCGGAGATTAGAATTGGAAATATTAAATATAATTCCTACCATAATCATGTAGCTTAATAAACTAGAACCTCCATAACTAATAAAGGGAAGTGTAATACCTGTAATTGGCATTAACCCAAAAGTCATTCCAATATTTTGAAATTGTTGATATAAAAGCATTCCTAAGATTCCTGATATTACATATTTGTCAATTTTTTCACGGCTATGAATGGCTAAAAAGATAAGTTTGATATCAAAAAATAAGAGAAGTCCAATCAAAAGGCAAGAACCAAAAAATCCGAAGTTACTAGCATAAACTGCGAAAATAAAGTCTGTTTGAGGTTCTGGGAAATAAACAGGTGTGTTATTAAAACCATTTCCAAATAATCCACCAGACCCAATTGCACTCATTCCATGTTCTAATTGAAATCCTGATGTATTAGACCAGTCTAGTAATCGATCAATACGTAGGAAAAAGGAAGTTCCAAAAATTTTAACAAATAAGTCTTTATTTAAAAAATAGAGAAGTAATAGAAAACCAACAAATAAAATAATGATGGATAGACCTAAAATAAACCATCGATAACGAATTCCAGAAATAAAAAGCATAGCAATTGTAATTAATAAATAAATAAGAACAACTCCTGTGTCAGGTTCTAAAAAGGTTAAAACACTTGGAACTAATAGAACTCCTCCTACTTTTAATAAAAATATAAATTCTTCTTTTATAGAGGGACTTTTATATTTTAAATGAAATTCTTCAATCATTCTTCCCAATGTAATAATTAGAATGATTTTCATGAATTCACTAGGCTGTATTGTTCCAATACCAGGAATAGAAAACCAACACCTAGCATTATTGATTTCTTCACCAAAGAATAATAATAAGGTGAGTGAAATAATTCCAAGAATATATAAATACCAAGCATATTTATAGATCCATTCTTTTCCTAAGAACATCATAAAGTAAACAAGAATGAAACCGACTAAGTACCATGCTGTTTGTTTAAAGGCCAAATCAGATAAGTAGCTTGGCAACAATGAAGTAGCGCTCCAAATAGTTAAAATACTAATAATGGCAAATAAGACAATCGTAATAGGGAGCCATAATTCTGTTTTGTATCTTGATATTCTTTTCATGTTTATCACCTAGTTTTTATATTACAACAAAGTTTTATCTTATTCAACGAACTTCTTATAATCTGACAATCTTTTCATTAAAATACGAAAATGTATTCAAAAAATAAAATTTATAGTATAATGTTAACAGGGTGATTATATGGAATATCTTCAGTATATTATTATTATATCTGTATTATTAATTATTGCGATTGCAATTACAAAGTCAAAAAAGAAGGATTTTAAAATTGAAATAAATAAGTTAATTGAATGCTTAGGTGGAAAAAAGAATATTATCAAATATGAGGTTAATAAATCTAGATTTATTGTGACATTACATGATGTGACAAAGGTAGATAAAGGGGCTATTCAAAAATTAGGTGCTCAGGGTATTGTAGAAATTGATAATCAACTAAAAATTATTTTAGGTCCAGAAGCAAAACAATTACAAAAATATATTGATGAGTTAAAGTGATAAAAAACATCACTTTTTTTCATATTTCGACAAAATTCGACAAAGGATGAAGATATAATGTTATGGAGAGGTGAGAAAGATGAATTTGTTTGAATTTACATTAGTTAATATTGTATTTACTTTATTTCCATTACTAATTTATCTCATTTATGTAGCATATAGTTCTAGTATTTCAAAAAAGGAAACAAACCTATTTTTAGAATTTGCGCTTTTTTCATCGATTTATTTAGTGATTCGATATGGCAGCCCAATGGATGGTGGAAAGCTTCCCATTTTGATTATTAATGTACCACTTATTATTGCATATTTAAAAAAGAGAACAATCGGTGTAGTTCTAATTAGTGGCTTCTTAGTTTTGTATTATCAGTGTTATTTTAATTCATCTTGGATATTGTTAATTGTGGAATACTCTCTTTATCTGGTTTTATTTTTGTTAAAAGAAAAACAGAAGTTTCCAGATAAAATTATGATAATTTTATTTTTAATTATTAAAGCTCTCTTTTTTGGATATTTTTCATTTCAAAACTATTATAGAGAAATTCTATGGAATCAGTTTCTAATAGAAATTATTACTATGATTTTATTATTAATGGTTGTGACTTATGTAAGTGTTTTATTATTTCAAAAAGGAGAGGAAATATTAAAGCTACATATGACAATTAAGGAATTAGAAAAAGAAAAACAAATTCGTATGTCTCTTTTCCAAATTACTCATGAAATTAAAAATCCAATTGCTGTTTGTAAAGGATATTTAGATATGTTTGATGTGAATAATGGGGAACATAGTAGAAAGTATGTTCCGATTCTAAAAGAGGAAATAGAGAGAACATTAATTCTATTACAAGACTTTTTATCTATTCAAAAAATAAAAATAGAAAAAGATATTTTAGACATGAATTTACTTTTAGAAGAGATTTTAACTAGTTTAGGTCCCTTATTTAAGGAGAAAAAAATAGAAATTAGTACGAATATTATTGATGATGAAATTTATATGAATGGTGACTATAATCGATTAAAACAAGTATTTATAAATATTTTAAAAAATAGTATTGAAGCAATGACAAATGATAAAAAGCATAAACTGCGAATAGAGATAGGGGAATTAAAAAACGAAGTTGAAGTTAAAGTGATTGATAATGGAGTTGGAATAGAAAAAGAAAACTTAAAGAAAGTTAAAAATCCATTTTTTTCAACAAAACAAAATGGAACAGGATTAGGTGTATTTTTGTCAAGTGAGATTGTAAAAGCACATCATGGTAAGATTGAATTTATTTCTGACGAAAATGGGACAACAGTAGTTTTAGTTTTTCCGAAAGATATGAATTAGTGTATAAAAAACCATTTCAAAAATAGAAATGGTTTTTAAATATTATTTATTAATAATTTCTGCTTTGCATAGTGATACAAATGCAGGATTACTGTTGTTATTTCTAACGACAACAACCATACCATATTCGCTTCTTAAAATAGTTCCTTGGGCGACAGTTTGACCACCAGCATTAATATCTACATTTGGGGTTCCAGCAGGAAGATAGGAACGTATTGCAGCTTCACAGTTGGCATCGCAGCCCGTTGGCGTAGGTATAGGGGCAGGCAAATAAGTAATTGCTTCATTATATGTAGAACTAGTAATTGTAATAGAAGCAATTCTACAAATTGATAAGGCTTCTTCTGGAGTTCCTTGATTATTGATTAATTGGAAAAGGCCAGAATTTGGATTATTGTTTGGGGCAGGAAGAAGGCTTCCAGGTCTTCCACTTGCATTGTTTCCACTTTCCATAGCAACTATGATATTATCATTTGGGTAAAATGTAATGATTTGCTGAATGATATTTCTCATTTGGTCTACACAGAAACATGTTGTAGAGTTAGCATTACTTCCAGTAGGACCAGTAGCTCCAGTAGCTCCAGTAGGGCCTCCAGAAGGACCAGTAGGACCTGTTGGACCTATAATACCAAAGCAACAATTGGGGATACATTTTTTGTCATTTTCAATTTTCTTAACAATTTTTTCATAATTAACATTATTTTGCACGTTCTATTCTTCTTTCTCCTATAACTTATTCAAAAAATCGATATACAGTAATTATGAATGTATTGGTAAATAAAAAAAATAGTTAGATTTTAACTATTTTGCTTCTACATAAACAGTTTTATCAAATTCATGTTGTGTTAAATCAATTTTTTGTAGTTCCTCTGTTGATATTAGGAAAAAGTCATGTAATAAGAGATTTTCCTTTGTTGATACAACGGGATCATCCCAAGTAAGATCTAAATGATACCAATTTTCATCGATATATACAAAATTCCAAACATGGTTTGCGCTAGAAATTTTATAATTTTTAACGCCCAATTTATTCAGAAATAGAGCCATTGCATCACTATATCCACTACATAAAGCTTTCCCTTTCATAAGAGGCCCAACAGCTTTATGTGATGGTTCCTGTAAATTTAATTGTTGATTATTCTTAATTGCTTCAGCGCGTTTTTCATCATAAACACTATGATCTATAATATAATCATGGATAGCTCCTATTTTTTCTTTTAATGACATATCATTTGTTATAACCTGATTCATCACATCTTCTACGATAGAATTTAATTCATTTTGTTCTGATAGACTATATAGATTCACTGTCTCAATGGTTACTTTTCCTAAATTATTGAGCGTAATATAGAGTTTATCATAAGAGTTATATGGATGAACAAAATTATTAATACTAGACAATGTAGCAGAATCATTTGCTAACTCTTTCACATCTTCTATACAACTAGGATATATATCGTTTTCACAGAAAAAGCTAAAATTATTCCAGCCATGATTTAAATAGGTATAAATGATATTTTTTAAATCTTGTTTTGATGTTGGCTTAAAATTGTCAGTTTCTTGTACGAATGAAAAACTATTTTCAAGTGCGTATTGATTGCTTTCTTGTATGATAATTTCTTTTTTATAAATAACATTGTTTAATAGAAATGTAACAATTGGCTTATGAAATATTCCGATTGTGGCAATAAGACCAACTAAAATTAAGAATGAAAATGCTTTTTTCATGATATCACCACTTTTATTATACAACAAAAACCTGAAAAATATAAAAAAAGAAGTAAAAACTTTACTCCATTGCATTAACTTTTTTTGTTAATCTTGATTTATTGCGAGCACAAGTATTAGATGCAACAACACCTTTGGAAGCGGCTTTATCAATTCTTTTAATAGCAGTTCTTAAATTTTCAGTTGCTTTTTCCTTGTTGTTTTCATTGACTGCTTTTTCTACATTTTTAATAGCAGTTCTCATACTTGCTTTGTAGTTATTATTTCCTATTTTTTGTTTAGCGATTTGTTTTACTTTTTTCTTCGCATTTTTCATATTTGGCATAGTTTCACCACCTCTCAGCAAACTCAGTACTTATAATTTTATCGCATAATCTTAAAAAAAGCAATAAAATAATGCATTTTCGGGAAAAATATATGTGGGTGATAAAATGAAACATGAAGTTGATTTAAAAAATTATACCATTCGAACTGACTTAGCTCTTGAATCGATAGAGAATAACAGTATTGGAAAAATAAAACAAGAATTTGAAACAGTAGAAAATATCAAAGTTACAACGACTTATTTAGATAAAGAAAATGGGAAAAAGATCGATAAAAAAGCTGGGACTTATATTACCATTGAATTTGAGGATGTCACAGATCATGATAATTTGTTAAATGTGGAAAAAGTGTTTTCTCAAAAATTAAATTTTATGTTAGAGAATGAGCAAATAAAAGAAGATGATTTAGGACTTATTATAGGACTTGGAAATGAAAATTCTACACCTGATGCATTAGGACCTTTGGCAATTGATAAAATTATTGTAACAAACCCTCTTTATTTATATGGAGAATTAGGAGATGGCTATAGGAGAGTATGTGCAATTGCGCCTGGAGTAACTGGGGAAACAGGAATAGAAACAAGTGATTTTATCCAATCTATAATTGACTGTGTAAAGCCACAATTCGTAATTGTAATAGATGCCTTAGCAAGCGGTTCCATTGAAAGAGTGAACCGAACCATTCAAATGACGAATACTGGTATTGCTCCAGGGAGTGGAATTGGAAATAAACGCAAAGAAGTGAGTAAGGAGCTATATGGAGTACCTGTGATTGCGATTGGGATTCCTACTGTAGTAGATGCCATTACCATTGTAGCGGATACGATAAAGTATATGCAGAAACAATACACATATTCAAAGTTGAATAGTACAAAGCCTAAAAGTAAACTGATACTTTCCCATCAATCAAATTATTTAAAGGCCAAGATAGAAGAAAATAAAGAAGATAATAAACAACTATTGGGGTTGGTTGGAGGCCTAGAAGAAGCTGAAATAAAACAATTGTTATTTGAAGTTTTGACACCAATAGGATACAATTTTATGGTAACTCCTAAGGAAGTAGATTTTGTGATGGAAAAATTGAGTGAAGTCATTGGTGAGGGCATCAATCATGCACTACATAAAGCTATTAAAGAATGATATAAAATAAATTTACCTGGGTAATATAATGGGAGAGGGAAAAGAATATAACAAAGTTTATAATCCAAAGAGGCATGAAAATGATTTGTTTTCCAGAGTGTGTTTCACAGCAAAAATGTAAAATAAAGAGTACCCTGTTCAAAATATTTGGCGTGTTTTTTTGAAACTGAGAAAGTGACATTGATATATTGTTGCTTTTTTATTGTTCAAAAAAGGAAGTAAAAAAATATAAACTGAAATGTAATGAATGTCATAGAGAAAATGAAAAGATTGAAATGCTAATGTTTTGCTAAAACAAAAAGATTCCATCATCAATAAGAAGGCCAAAATTTATCTTGATCTTTGTTCTAGATATAGAAAAATTGTAGAGAATATCAAAAACCATGTTATAATAAAAAAGAATTGGAGTGATCGCGATGGAAGAATTATATATTGGTTCTCATGTATCTTTTCAAAGAAATGAACAGTTGTTAGGATCCGTAGTAGAAGCACTGTCTTACGGAGCCAACACCTTTATGTTTTATACGGGAGCCCCTCAGAATACGGCAAGAGCAAGCATTGATTTAGAGCTTACCTCTTTGGCCCATAAATTGATGAAGGAAAATAATATCGATATCCAAAAAGTCGTTGTCCATGCGCCTTATATCATTAATTTAGCGAATGATAATGACAAATATGAATTCGCAATCCGCTTTTTAAAAGAAGAAATAGCTAGGGTAGAAATGTTAGGTGTAGAACTTCTAGTATTGCATCCTGGAAGCCATGTTGGATTAGGAAGTGAAAAAGGATTGGAAAATATCATTCAAGCCTTGAACATTGTTATTGATAGTAAAACGAACGTAAAAATATGTCTCGAAACAATGGCTGGAAAAGGTAGCGAATGTGGGAAAACATTTGAGGAAATTGCCCTTATTTTAAAAGGTATGAACTATCCAGATAAAGTAGGAGTTTGTCTAGATACTTGTCATATTCATGACGCTGGATATTCTTTACAAAATCTGGAAGATTTATTAACACAATTTGACAATATCATAGGATTATCGAAATTATGGGTTCTTCATATTAATGATAGCAAAAATGAAAAAGGCAGTCATAAAGATAGACATGAAAACTTCGGGATTGGAAATATTGGCTTTGAGAATTTAATGAATATAATCAAACATCCAAAATTAAAAGGAATTCCTAAAATATTAGAAACTCCCTATGTTAGTATGGCTGATAATTTAAAAGAAAAAATTTATCCACCTTATAAATTTGAAATCGAAATGATTAAAAATAGAAAATGGAATCATAATTTAATAGAAGATATTAGAAATTATTATAAAAAAGATTGATATTTCTGTTTCATTGTATAAAAAAGTTCTACTCCTTTTTCATAAGTAGTAGGAGAAACTTTTGTTTTTAATTCACTAAAAATTGGAGTAGGATTTCCGTATAGAAAGACTTTCCAATTTTTTTTCAGTTCCGTATACAAAATATCTACTTCTTCATCACACAAGAAAATCGAATTAGAATTTCCAAATCTTTTGATATCTTCTTTTGAAATTTTATCTACATATTTTTCAATCAATTGTTCTTTCACATTTTCACCTCAGGTTATTATATGTGAAAAAGTGAGAATAATGTAGGAAATATTTCATAAAGTAATAATACGAGGAGGAATTTATATGTTTATTCCAATTACCAACTATATTCCACTATTAAGTGAAGAAACTATGAACTTACACATACAAAAATTATACAAAGGATACCTTGATCGATTGAAAAATTTAACAACAGATGATCCATTAAAAGCTGTTCTTAATATTTCAGACTATCCAATTAACAAACGAGGTCAGATTTTATATAATGCAGGAGGAGTACTTAATCATGAGCTTTACTTTGAGGAATTGAATCAGCATGGAAGCCATGAACCGAAGAAAAAATTAAAAGCGACAATAGAAAAAAAATATGGAACCTTTGAAAATTTTAAGCAGGAATTTATACGTATTTCTAATCAATTAGTAGGTTCTGGATATACATTTTTAGTGCTTCGTAATAATGACTTAGATATTGTAAACATGAGCAATCAAGAAACACCATATTCCTATGATATGGTACCAATTATGAATATTGATTTGTGGGAGCATGCCTATTATTTAGATTACAAAACTGATAAAGGCAAGTACATAGAAGCGTTTTTTAAACTTTTAGATTTTGATGTGATTGAGAATCGATATGAGCAAGCCACTCAAAATTAAAAAACATATGCGAAAACAAAATTACAAATCATTTCATAGAAAAAAAGAAAGAAATATCACATCAATCGTTTTAAAAAGATATTATATATTAATTGGAGTTATTATATTTGTAATGACCGCT